>NZ_JBFUEP010000087.1:0-1592 GCF_056403895.1 Pedococcus sp. P2_E5 | reverse complement strand
CTCCAGGTCCGACGACAACAAGCCGTCGGATGCATCTGAAATATCCAGGCACTCCATGCCGCGGAGAAGGGAGCTGCGCCCGTTGATGTTGGCAATCCTCACTCTGGCAACCCTTCATGGATGTAGTCGTGCGCGGACACAGCAGCCCGAGCCACCTCGTATGCCTGCCTCAGCGCGCCAGCGGACTGCGGGATTCCGACCTCGGGGGGCGGCAGCTCCGGTGCCCATCTAGCCTCATATTCGATCGAGACGGTGTCGTCGTAGCCACTTCGCATCAGGGCGGCGAGGATTTCGGACCAAGGGAGGATTCCCTGGCCGATCACCTTCGAACGGACGTGCCGGCTCTCCGGATCCAATTTGTGCACCTGCGTGGCGCTGAACGGCGCGTCGCGGTCGAGGAAGATGAGGTCCTTGGCGTGCACGTGTCGGATGGCCGAAGCCTGCAGTGCGATCGCTTCGGGAAAGTCCTCACAGTGCGTGAACGTCAGATTCGCCTGGTCGTAAAGGATTCGGACGTTGGGTTGCCCTACGTCGCGGATTAGGTTGGCGGTCTCTGCCGCAGACACCGCCAACGTCCCGAAGTGATTCTCCACGCACAACACGACTCCGGCCGCTTCCGCTACTTGGCCAAGGCGGCCCAAAGAGTCCACCAGCCGTGCTCGCGAGCCGACAGCATCATCGCCGCCATGGTTCTCACCGGCGTAGACACGGATCTTCGAAGCGCCGACAATCACAGCGGTCTCGACGCAACGCTCGAACCTGGCGATGGCCTGTCGACGCTGCTGCTCCTCGGGATGGTTCAAACCTGTCATGTACGGCGTTAGGGCAACGATGGGCAGGCCAAGGGAGCGGCTGAGGTTGCGGGCGTCGTGGGCGTCGTGCAGGTACGCCGACTCCGAGATGGCTGCCGGGTAGTCGTCCTGCCAAATGACCTCGGCACCGTCAAGCGATGCCTCATGAAACAGCAGCAGAGCTTCTCGCAACGTGTGCCTAGGCGTGCCGAGGGTGTGACCCAAGAACTTCAAAGAGACCTCCTGTAACAGGGTTGCAACCTTAGCGATGTAAGTCGTTGCGGTCAAGATGTGGCAATGCCCCGTGGTGGGAACCCGATGTATTGTCGTTACATTTGGAGCCGGGTGGACGTTGGGAGTATCGGCAGAGGGAGCCCTAAGGCTGGGGAGCTGACGTTCGAGCGCCGGCTTGTGCAGACCTCGAAGCCACATGGCTCACCAGGCCTGGTGATCGCGGTCGCCGACCTAGTCGCCTTATAGAGATCGCAGCGTGCTCGCGCGAGTTTGCGTGGTAGCGCTGACTGTGCAAGTCGTGAGGTCGTGTGACCGCAGGATCTGAAGATGCGCGGTCGTGCTGGTCGAACGGTTCCAGGCCGACACTCCATCAAAATGGGTGTCAAGGGCCATTGAGTTCTGCCCAGAGGCGGTCGTGAGACCTGCCCGGTGACGGTCACGTGAACTGCCCGGTGGTGGCCATGGGATCTGCCCAGTTGCTGGCCACCAATGGCCCCGTTTCTCAGTTCAAGGGGTTCACCCCGTGGCCGGCCAGGGCTTGGGACAGGCGCACGCTTTCGCCGGTGG
>NZ_JBFUEP010000086.1:0-1902 GCF_056403895.1 Pedococcus sp. P2_E5 | reverse complement strand
GGCGGACAGGGTGCACCCTGTCCGTCAACCAGCAACCTGTGCTGGCAAAGGGCGCTTGTGGGGGCGGGGGCGCAACGCCGAGGAGGTGCGGCTGCGCGGCATACCGAGGTGGGCAACCTATCCTCGGGTGGGGCGTGCGCGTTCGCGCGCATTGCCCGTATGCCGTCCCATTCGTCCCCCCGTAAGGCTCACCTCGCGCGCATGATCCGTTTCGAGAACGTCAGCAAGGTCTATGCCCGGTCCACCCGACCGGCGCTCAGCGACATCAACCTCGAGATCGAGCGCGGCGAGTTCGTCTTCGTGGTCGGCGCGTCCGGATCCGGCAAGTCCACCTTGCTGCGCCTGGTCCTCAAGGAAGAGGGCGTCACACAGGGCAGCGTGCTCGTCGCGGGCCAGGACGTGGGCAGCCTGCCCCACCGCAAGGTGCCCCGGCTGCGTCGCGAGATCGGGACCGTGTTCCAGGACTTCCGGCTGCTCCCGAACAAGAACGTCTACCAGAACGTCGCCTTCGCCCTTCAGGTGCTCGGCCGCTCGGGCCACGCGATCCGCCAGGTCGTCCCCGAGACCCTGGAGATGGTGGGGCTGGAGGGCAAGGAGAAGCGGCTGCCACACGAGTTGTCCGGTGGTGAGCAGCAGCGGGTCGCGATCGCGCGCGCGTTCGTGAACAAGCCGCCGATCCTGCTGTGCGACGAGCCGACCGGAAACCTCGACCCGACCACCAGTCTCGACATCGTGAGGCTGCTCGACCGGATCAACCGCACCGGCACGACGATCGTGATGGCCACCCACGACGACGACATCGTCGACCAGCTGCGCAAGCGGGTCGTCGAGCTCAAGAACGGCCACATCATCCGCGACGAGAACAAGGGCGTCTACGGCAGCGGCAGCTGATCGCCGCGCCCGACAACAGAAGGTACTGGAGACCCACCCCCATGCGACTGCAGTTCATGCTCAGCGAGATCGCGATCGGCCTGCGCCGGAACCTGTCCATCGCCGTGTCGGTGATGCTGGTGACGATGGTGTCGGTCTACCTCATGGGCGTCGGCTTCCTCGCCCAGGGCCAGGTCGACACTCTCAAGGGCTACTGGTACGACCGCATCCAGGTCTCGATCTTCATGTGCGGCAAGGACTCCCTCGACGTCAACTGTGACGGCAAGGCCGTGACGGAGGAGCAGCGGGACTCGCTGAAGTCCCAGCTCGACGAGATGAAGCCGCTTGTCAAGAACGTCTACTACGAGTCCGAACAGCAGGCCTTCGACCGGTTCAAGGAGCAGTACCGCAACTCGCCGCTGTCGGACTACCTGCAAGTCGGTGACATCCCGGAGAACTTCCGTGTCCAGCTCACCGACCCCAAGAAGTACGACGTCGTGGTCAGTGCCTTCGAGGGTGCGCCCGGCGTCGGACGGGTCCAGGACCAGCAGAAGACGCTGGACAAGCTCTTCACCGTGATGAACGTGGTGACCATCGGGTCGCTGTTCCTCGCGGGCCTGATGGTGCTGTGCTCGGTCCTGCTGATGGCCACCACGATCCGGCAGGCCGCGTTCAGCAGACGGCGTGAGACCGGCATCATGAAGCTCGTCGGTGCCTCGAACTTCACGATCCGGCTGCCCTTCGTCATGGAGACCGTGCTGGCGGCCCTCACCGGCACCGGTCTGGCCATCGTCGGGCTCTGGGTGACGGCCGACTCGCTGCTGCCCAAGGTCTCGGCCGTCCTGCAGGACGCCCCTCTGGTGGGGACGACCGACATCTGGTTCGTCGCGCCGTGGCTGGTCGGGTTCATGCTCGTGGTGTCGGTGCTGACCTCGTGGGCCACGCTGCGCCGCTACCTGCGCGTCTGATCGAGGCGGTGTCGTCCAGCAACCTTTGCTAGCAAAGGTTGCTGGTTGACGGACAGGTTGCAAC
>NZ_JBFUEP010000085.1:0-2414 GCF_056403895.1 Pedococcus sp. P2_E5 | reverse complement strand
GCCCAGTGCCTGCTCAATGCCGCACTGATCTCCGGTGTCGTGAGGTTCTCCGCCGGAACCCCGATGCGGACCCAGTTCTTCAAGCTGCTCACCACCTCCGGCGCTGCCTACATCGGCTACGGCGTCATCGGTTTCCTCTTCGTGGTGCTCTGGCTGCCGGCCGGCGTGGGCTGGTTCAGTGCCGTCCTGGTCCTCGCGCCCCTGTTCGTCGCCCGATGGGCGTTCGTCCAGTACGGCGACGAGCTGCGTGCCCACGACCGCACGCTGCGGGCGCTGGTGACGGCCGTCGAGACCAAGGACCCCTCCAACAGCGGGCACAGCGACCGCACCGCCCAGCTGGCCCAGTGGCTCGCCGAGACGCTTGGCCTGGGGCACAAGGAGATCCAGGACGTCCGCACGGCGGCGATGCTCCACGACATCGGCAAGGTCTGCGTGCCCAGCAAGGTGCTCCGGGCTCGGCAGCCACTCACCGACGACGAGCTGGTCGTCCTCGCGGAGCATGCGCTCAGCGCGGTGGAGCTCGTCCAGGGGATCGACTTCGTGGCGGGCTCCGTGGACGGCATCGCCCACCACCACGAGCGGTTCGACGGGCGTGGTTACCCTGCCGGTCTGAAGGGCGAGGAGATTCCCCTCACCGCGCGACTGGTCGCTGTCGCCGACACCTTCGACACCCTGACCACGTCCCGTTCCTACCGTGCCGCGATCGGGGTGGACGCCGCGCTGGAGGTGGTCGCCGCCCGCGCCGGCACGCAGTTCGATCCCGCGGTCGTCGATGCTCTCAGGCGGGTGCTCGCTCGGCACGTGTGGACCATGACCGAACGCACCCCCGAGGAGCTCGCGGGGGCCGCGGTCACCCTCGACCACGACGAACCCGAGGTCTCGGACCTCTTTGCCCAGCGCCACGACCTGAGGGCCAAGGTCAAGGGAGCGACCACCTCCGTGGCCATGCCCGTCGGAGGAACTCTGTGAGCGCCCTGCGCCGGGTCACCGTCGACCTGCGGTGGGCGCTGGTCCTCCTGGCGCTCTTCGTGGTCGCCGAGGCCTTCGTCTCCGGCCGTCTGGAGCTGATGTCACTCAGGGGCGCCCCCCTGCTGTCGGTCTCGCTCTTCTGCGGTGCCATCACCCTCGGTGAGACGGCGCGGCTGCGGATCCTCACCGGGCGTGAGACGGCGCCGATGTCCACGGCCGCCGCACTGGGGCTGGCGCTCTCGGCTGTCGGCGAGCCCGGGGGTGCCCACCTCAGCGCCGCCCCGGTCGTGCTCGTGGTGGCTGTCGCCATGATCGTGGGAGGCCTCGTCCTGCGGGTGTCCGGCTCGACCGTCTCCTGGGTGGACGTCTCTGCGCGGGTCGCAGGCGTGTCCCTGGCCCCCCTGCTCTACCGCGGGGTCGAGTTCGACGGCCAGACCCTGGTCGAGTGGCAAGGCACCTGGGCGGGCCAGCGATGGCTGGTCGGTGTCGTCATGCTGCTGGTCGGTGGCCTGACCATGCTGGCCCAGCTCGCCCTCGAGGCCGCTGCGCACGCCGGACGCGACCACGCCCCCCTCCTCCCCGCAGTCATCGACGAGATCAGGTCGACGCTGGCCCTCGGCACTGCCCTGGTGACCTCGGGCGCGCTGATCGCGCTGGCGGATGTGGCCATCGGGATCGCTGCTCTACCACTGTTCCTGTTCCCCCTGGTGCTCACGTCGTTCGCCGTGCAGCGCAACGCAAGCATCCGCACGACCTACCGCCAGACGATCGGGGCGTTGTCCTCCCTGACCGACCGCGCCGGCTACACCGTCTCCCACCATGCCCAGCGGGTCGCGGACGTCTCCCTGGCGATCGGCCGCGACATGGGCATGGGCCAGCGCGAGCTCACCGACCTGGAGTATGCCGCCCTGCTGCACGACCTGGGACAGGTCGCCCTCCGGGAGCCGATCCCGGCCGGGGCGACGGTGATGGCTGCCCCGGCGGACCAGCAGCGGATCGCCCACGACGGTGCCGAGATCGTCCGGACCACCGGTGTGCTCGACAGCGTGGCCGCGATCATGGAGGCGCAGACAACCCCCTACCGGCAGGTGCGCGAGTTCGGCCAGGATCTTCCGATGTCCAGCCGCATCATCAAGGTGGCCAACGCCTACGACGACCTCTGCGACACCGGTGGGAACGACCACCGGGCGATGGAGCGGATCCACCTCGGAYTGGGCTACGAGTACGACCCCCGAGTCGTCGACTCGCTCACCCGGGTGCTCGAACGTCGACGAGGACGGTCCGCCGCGAGCGGTTCCTGACCACACGGCATACCCCGTCGTTGTCGGCCTGCCGCCCGTCGTCCCCGCCCGTTGCCCCCGCCCGTTGCCCCCGCCCGTTGCCAGCAACCTTTGCTAGCAAAGGAAACTGGTTGGTGGACAGGTTGCAACCTGTCCACCAACCAG
>NZ_JBFUEP010000084.1:0-2729 GCF_056403895.1 Pedococcus sp. P2_E5 | reverse complement strand
TCGTAGAAGTGAAGCATCGTCGGGCCGCGCCCGTCACTGCTTTGTCGCGACGGGCCGCTTTGTCGCGACGGGCCCACACCGAGAGTCTCGGTGTGGGCCCGTCGCGGCCTCACGGCCTACGCGCTGTCGCGGACGATCAGGCGCGGGGCTTCTCGCGCATTTCGTACGTGGCGATGAGGTCGCCGAGCTGGAGGTCGTTGTAGGACCCCAGGTTGATGCCGCACTCGAAGCCCTCGCGGACCTCGGTGACGTCATCCTTGAACCGGCGCAGTCCGGCGATCTCGACGTTCTCGGAGACCACCACACCGTTACGGGTGATCCGGGCCCGCGTGCCGCGCTTGATCTCGCCGCTGCGCACGATGGAACCGGCGATGTTGCCGAACTTGCTGGAGCGGAAGATCTCGCGGATCTCGGCGGTGCCGAGCTCCACCTCCTCGAACTCCGGCTTGAGCATGCCCTTGAGGGCCGCCTCGATCTCCTCGATGGCCTGGTAGATCACCGAGTAGTAGCGGATCTCGACGCCCTCGCGCTCGGCGTAGTCGGCGTTCTGGCCTTCGGCCCGGACGTTGAACCCGATGATCACCGCGCTGGACGCCATGGCCAGGTTGATGTTGTTCATCGTGATCGCACCGACGCCGCGGTCGATGATCCGCAGGTCGACCTCGTCGCCCACGTCGATCTGGAGCAGCGCGTCCTCGAGGGCTTCGACGGAACCGGACACGTCACCCTTGAGGATGAGGTTGAGGGTCTCGACCTTGCCTGCTGCGAGGGCCTCGGTGAGGTCCTCGAGCGAGATGCGCTTGCGGGCCTTGGCCAGCGAGGCCTGACGGTCCGCGGCTTCGCGGCGCTCGGCGATCTGGCGGGCCGTGCGGTCGTCCGGAGCCACCACGAAGGTGTCACCGGMGCGCGGAACCGAGGACAGGCCGAGCACCTGCACCGGACGGGACGGACCCGCTTCGGTGAGGTTGTTGCCGTGCTCGTCGAGCATCGCGCGGACGCGGCCGTAGGCCGACCCGGTGACGATGGCGTCCCCGACGTGCAGCGTGCCGGCCTGGACCAGCACCGTGGCCGTGGCGCCACGGCCACGGTCGAGGTTGGCCTCGATCGCGACACCGCGGGCGTCGCGGTCGGCGTTGGCGCGCAGGTCGAGCGCGGCGTCGGCGGTGAGCAGGACGGCCTCGAGGAGGGCGTCGATGTTCTGCCCGGCCTTGGCCGACACGTCGACGAACATCGTCTCGCCGCCGTACTCCTCGGCGACGAGGTTGTACTCGGTCAGCTGCTGGCGCACCTTGGCCGGGTTCGCACCCTCGACGTCGATCTTGTTGACCGCAACCACGATCGGCACGTCCGCAGCCTGGGCGTGGTTGAGCGCCTCGATGGTCTGCGGCATGACGCCGTCGTCGGCCGCGACCACGAGGATCGCGATGTCGGTCACCTTGGCACCACGGGCACGCATGGCGGTGAACGCCTCGTGACCGGGGGTGTCGATGAAGGTGATCGGGCGGTCGACGCCCTCGTGCATCTTGTGCACCTGGTAGGCACCGATGTGCTGGGTGATGCCACCGGACTCGCCACCGGCGACGTCCTCGTTGCGGATCGCGTCGAGCAGTCGCGTCTTACCGTGGTCGACGTGACCCATGACGGTCACGACCGGCGGACGCGCCTCGAGGTCCTCGTCGTCCTCACCCTCGATACCCGTCTCCAGGTCGATGTTGAAGGCGTCGAAGAGCTCCTTCTCCTCCTCTTCGGGGGAGACGACCTCGATGTTGTAGCCGAGCTCGGCACCGAGCAGCTTGAAGGTGTCCTCGTCCAGCGACTGGGTGGCCGTGGCCATCTCGCCGAGGTGGAAGAGCACCGTCACGAGCGCACCGGGGTTGGCGTTGATCTTGTCGGCGAAGTCGCTGAGCGACGAGCCACGACGCACCCGGATGAGGGTCGTGCCGTTGCCACGGGGGACGGTCACGCCACCCAGCGACGGCGCCTGCATCTGCTCGAACTCCTGGCGCTTCGCGCGCTTGGACTTGCGTCCACGCACGGGACGGCCACCACCGCGGCCGAAGGCACCTGCGGTCGAGCCGCGACCGGCGCCACCACGGAAGCCACCGCCACCGGGACGACCGGCGAAACCGCCGCCACCGCCGGGGCCACCAGGGCCTCCGGGACCACCGGGGCCACGACCGCCGCCGGCGCCACCGGGGCCACCGGGGCCACGTGCGCCGCCGCGGGCGGGACGGTCACCGGGACGGCCGACCGCGCTGCGGTCGGGCATCATGCCGGGGCTGGGACGGGCACCGGCCGGACGGGGTCCACCGGGGCCTGCAGTGCCGCCGGGGCGCGGACCGGCTGCACCGGGACGGCTCTGGGGACGCGGCATACCCTGGCTGGGGGCGAAGGGGTTGTTGCCCGGACGGGCGCTGTCGCGGCCGCCACCCTCACGGGGGGCACCTTCGCGAGGCGCGCCCTCGCGGGCACCACCCTCGCGGGGGCCACCCTCACGACCGGTGCGCATGCCCTGGCTGGGCGCGAACGGGTTGTTGCCCGGGCGCGGTGCGCCGGGACGAGGAGCGCCGGGGGCGGCGCCAGCCGGACGAGGGGTGCTGCCGGGACGAGGGGACGCGGGGACGCCCGGGCCCTGCTGGTCACCGTCACGCGAGGACTGGACGTCGGCGCGGGCGGCGGGAGCCTCCGGAGCAGCGGGCGCTGCCGGAGCCGGGCTCGCCGGTGCGGCG
>NZ_JBFUEP010000083.1:0-2770 GCF_056403895.1 Pedococcus sp. P2_E5 | reverse complement strand
AGTCCCTCGACCGTGAGCGCGTCCACCACAGCGGGAACCACGAGCACTTCTGGGGCGAGCCCCACCGCCGCGAGCGCGGTCTCCGCGTCGGCACCGGATGTTCCATTCGTGTCTGATGGCTCGATCCTCGACATCTTCGGCCGCGAGACTCGGCTTCCGCCGACCTGGGCCGTCAACACGGTCCACAGCATCGGCCAGGTGGCAGTGCTGGATGTGTCCGAAGGCGATGAACGATTCGCAGCGCGAGTGGCCGCCGACGGGTCGATCACGGAGATGGATTCGTTCAAGCCGCCCCTTGCGGTCAGCAGCGACGCCGGCAAGATGGCCGCGCTTGCCATCACACCAGTGGGCGCCGCTGACACGCCACAGCACGTCACGCTCGTGCTGGTCGACGCGCTGACCGGCAAGGAGACTGCCCGAGCCGCGGCCGCCACCGTGCTGGGTCCAGAACTCATCATGGATCCCGGGGCCGCGTCGGTGCTCCTGAGCGACGCGACCGGCGCGATCTCGGTCTGGTCAACTGCCCAAGGCGTCATCACACCGCTTGCGCTCGGAGGACTTCCGGTTCGGGCCTCCGTGTCGGCAAGCGCCGACCGGTCCCTCTTGATGACCCTGGAGGACAGTTGCCGCCTGTCGGCGTGGCGCTGGCCAGACAAGACCAAGGTCTGGACCACCGCCGTCATTGCCGACGGATCTCCGGCCGCCAGTCCGGATGGGGTCTTCGTCGCCGTACCTGCGCAGCGCCGTGTCGCCCTCCTGGACGCGACGACCGGCCAGCTGCTGCGCCGAACGATGGAGCTCCCGGGTTTGGGCCCTCGCCGAATGACGTGGGAGGACGCGGCACACTTCCTCGCATCTGACCCGGATGCCTTGGGCGWTGGGGTCGCGAGGTGTGCCGCAGCGACCGGTTCCTGCCAGAAGCTGGACCTGGGCGACACTCCGGTGGTGATCGCGCAGTGAGGGTCCGTAAGGGTCATTGACGGCCACCCGGCCCTGGTGGATCCTCACCGCTAAGGGGCCGTCAGCCATCGCCACCCGGCATTCCGGCTGGTGCGGCAGCTGTGACCTGAGCCGTTGCCCGTGCGCGCTACCGGGCCAGGTAGCCGCCGTCGATCGGGTAGTAGGTCCCGGTCGCGAACGAGGCTCCGTCACTGGCAAGCCACGCCACCAGCTCAGCGACCTCCTCCGGCTCCCCGAGTCGCTGGAGGGCGTGCTGACCGGCCAGTCCGGCCAGGGCCTCCTCGGTGAGGTGGCTCGTCACGAGCGGTGTGCGGATGAAGCCGGGGCCGACCGCGTTGACGCGGATCCCGTCGGCGGCGTGCTCCCAGGCTGCGACCTGGGTCATGCCCACCACACCGTGCTTGGCGGCGGTATACGCCACGGCAGTCGGGAACCCCACGGCCCCCAGAATCGAGGCCATGTTGATGATCGAGCCACCACGCCCGGATGCCTTCATGGCACGGATCGCCGCACGCTGGGTGTAGAAGACCCCGTCGAGGTTGACCCGGATGACCTCGTGCCACGCTTCATCGGTGTAGTCAGCGCTCGTCAGCGACTCACCGCCGATGCCCGCGTTACAGACCGCCACGCTCACGTGACCCAGTGCGTCGAGGACCCCGTTCATCGCCTCGTCGACAGCTCCGGAGTCACCGACGTCAACAACCGCACCATGAGACCGGTAGTCGTAGTCGTCCAGCTCCTTGAGAACTGTGTCGATCGCATCCTGGTCCCGGTCCCAGATGGAAACGTCGGCACCAGAGCGCGCCATCACGTGCGCGCAGGCACGCCCGATCCCCGAGGCGCCGCCGGTAATGACGGCGACCTTGCCGCCCAAGCCGTAGTTGTTCATGCTCGCTCACCCTTCCGGTCGATGACTCCCAGTGTGGGCGCTTCCGGTCGCGCTCACAGAGGGCACTTGGTCCTTGTCGCGGGACTGGCACCTTCGCCTGGCATTGGCTTCAGCGACGGCCATGACGCCTTGTCACCACGACTCAGCCTGCGCAGGGACTTTGGGCCCTCGCGAAGGCAGGCGATCCGCCGAATGCTGTCCTCAGGCCGGACGCAGATCGGGAGTCCGCGAGCGGGCCGGCCCTGAGCCCGGGAGGAAGGACATGGTCGATCATTCACAGCTCCAACTGTCCAAGGGAATTGTCGTCGGGTACGACGACTCCCCCGGCTCCATCGCAGCCCTTGAGTGGGCGGCCGCGACGGCACAGCGGTGGGGCACGACCCTGACCGTGATGCACAGCGTCGACCTGGCCGCCGCACCCATCGACCCGGCATACGACGTCGCCCGGCTCCCTGACAGCCTCCACGAGGCAGACCGACAGCTGCTGGCCGATGGCGTCGCTCGTGCCCAACAGCTGATGACGGAACCCTCGCACGTCACCGGCCTGTCCGCGGTCGGCTCCCCCGCCGCCGAGCTCGTCCGCGCATCCAAGGACGCCGACCTCGTCGTCACCGGCAGCCGTGGTCGCGGCCCGCTCGCGGCCGGGCTGCTGGGTTCGGTCGCCTACGCGGTCACCGCCCATGCAGCGTGTCCGGCCGTGGTGGTGCGCGCCGAACGCCCCGTCCAAACGGGTCCCGACCATCCTGTTGTCGTGGGCGTTGACGAGTCGCCGGCCTCGGAGCGTGCCCTTGACCTCGCGGCCGAGTTGGCAGCCATCTCCAACGCGATCCTACGCATCGTGCACGTGGCTCACGGCTCTTTCTCGCCCGATGCTCAGGCCTTCGTCGAGAGCGCCTGGGCCGGAACGGAGCACACGAAGGC
>NZ_JBFUEP010000082.1:0-3155 GCF_056403895.1 Pedococcus sp. P2_E5 | reverse complement strand
GCCACGACCTGCGGTGCAGGTCGGTGGCGCCGAAGGCTTCCAGCGCCGCGAGGTGCTCCGGCGCGGCATACCCCTTGTTCTCGTCCCAGCCGTATGCCGGGTGGTCCGGGGCGGCGGCCACCATCATCGCGTCGCGCTCGACCTTGGCCAGCACCGACGCGGCGGCCACGGACGAGCACTTGAGGTCGGCCTTGATCATCGTCGTGACGGGCGGAGCGAGTGGCGCGGAGTCGGACGCGAAGGCGAAGAGCCCCACCTCGTCGGGCGCGGTGAGCCAGTCGTGGTTGCCGTCGAGGATGACCAGGTCGGGCACGACCTCCACGGCGGCGAGCGCGCGGCACCCCGCCAGGCGGAGCGCGGCGATGATCCCGATCTCGTCGATCTCCTCGGGCGAGGCGTGGCCGACGGCATACCCGAGGGCCCACCGCCTGATCCGCGGCACCATCGCGACCCGCGCCGCAGGCGTGAGCAGCTTGGAGTCCTTCACGCCGGCCGGCGCGCTGCGACAGGCCTCGTCGATGAGGACGACGCCGACGCTCACGGGGCCCGCGAGGGCGCCACGGCCCACCTCGTCCATGCCCGCGAGGACGCGGTGCCCGTCTCGCTGGAGCTGGCGTTCGACGCGCAGGTTGGGTTTGCGGCTGCGTCGCGCCGGTTGTGCCTGAGCCACCACCGGTCAGCCCGATCCGGTCGGGGCGTCGGTGCCGCCCACCTCGCCGCCACCTTGGCCGTCTGCGCCCCCGTCGGACCCACCCGTCGGGGAACCGGTGGGCGCACCGGTGCCGCCGGTGTCGGGAGCGGGCACGGTGGCGAAGGTGGTCTTGGGGTTGGACAGCCAGGTCAGGTGGTCCAACGGCCAGACCAGCGCCACCGCACGGCCCACGATGAGGCGCTCGTCGACCGAGCCCTGGCTGCCGTCGTTCTCCGGGCCGTCGTGGGCGCGCGAGTCTGCGGAGTTGGAGCGGTGGTCGCCCATCACCCAGACGCGTCCGCTCGGCACGGTGATGTCAAAGTCCTGCTCACTCGCCGCGTCACCCGGTTTGAGGTAGGGCTCCTTGATCGCCTTGCCGTTGATCGTGATCCGGCCACCCTCGTCACAGCAGACGACGTGGTCGCCCGGCAACCCGATGACGCGCTTGATGAGGTGGTTCTCGGCGTTGTCGGGCAGGAGGCCGACGAACGTGAGGGTTTCGCTGACGAACGTCGCCAGCGGTCCGCGCTCGACCGGCGTGGTCGCGTCGAGCCACTGGCCCGGGTCGGCGAACACGACGATGTCGCCGCGTTGGAGGTCGATCGGTCCCGGGGTCAGCTTGCTGACGATGACGCGGTCGTTGAGGACGAGGGTGTCCTCCATGGACCCCGACGGGATGTAGAACGCCTGGAGCAGCCAGGTCTTGACGATGAAGGACAGCACCAGCGCCATCCCCACGACGATCGCGAACTCCTTGATGGCAGCACCGAGCACCGCCAGTCCACTCGCGGGCGCGTCGTGGGCGTGACGTCCCCTGCGGGGCTCCACGGACGCCGCGGACGCCTCGGGCTCGGCGGAGTCGTGGGTTCCGGCTTCGGGCTCGTGGCGCAGCCACGCCGGGTCAGTTGTCCCCACGCGCTGGTCCTTGTTCCTCGCATCGAACGCATCGACGTTTTTCGTGTCGACCGCATCCACCGCAGCGGACTCCGGGGGCTCGCCGTCGTAGCCCAGCCATCCMGCGTCGCCGTCGCGTGCGTCGCCACTCACGGGGCACCGACACGGGGGATGTCGGCCAACGCCTCGGGAGTGTGGAATCCACCGACGCGCGACAGAGGCCAGTAGGTCGCACTGGCGCGGCCGATCACGTCGGACACCCGCACGGTGCCACCGCCGGCGTCGCCGAGGTGGGACCGGGAGTCCGCACTGTCGCTGCGGTGGTCGCCCATCACCCAGACCCGGCCCGCCGGCACGGTGACGTCGAAGGTCAGCTCGCTCGGCTCGTCGCCCGAGAAGAGGTAGGGCTCCGCCAGCGGCGCCCCGTTCACGGTGAGCCGGTGCTGGGCGTCACAACAGACGACGTGGTCGCCGGGCAGGCCGATGACCCTCTTGACGAAGTCCTGCTCACCGAGGTCGAGACCGACCAGCGAGGCCGCGCCGCCCAGGGTCCGTCCGATCAGCCCGTCGTCCTGGTGCGGCTCGCGCTCGGCCGCCGCGAAGCTCGTCGTGCCGTCGAAGACGACCACGTCCCCTCGCCGCAGCGAACCGCCGGAGACCAGCTTGTTGACCAGGATGCGGTCGCCCGGCTCGATCGTCGGCTCCATCGATCCCGAAGGGACGTAGAACGACTGCACGAGAAAACCCCGGACCAGCACCATCACCAGCAGGGAGACGCTCGCCAGCAACAGCCACGAAGGGCCGCCGCGGGGGCGCTCCGACACGACCGCCGCATCAGTCTCGACTGGAGCGGCGGCCGGGTCGTGCTGGGGTGATTCCGGTCCGGGGTTCATCGCATCCGGAGCCTAACCCTCACGGCTGTGCCGACGCGTGCCGGGACACCTGAGGGAGAGATGGGTCCGCCCTACTTGGCGGTAACCGTCTCGCGCTTCTCCTTGATCTTGGCAGCCTTGCCGCGCAGGTCGCGCAGGTAGTAGAGCTTGGCGCGACGGACGTCACCGCGGGTGACGAGCTCGATGTGGTCGATGATCGGGGTGTGCAGCGGGAAGGTGCGCTCCACGCCGACGCCGAAGGAGACCTTGCGGACGGTGAACGTCTCGCCGATGCCACCACCGTGGCGACGGATCACGACGCCCTTGAAGACCTGGACGCGCGAGCGGGTGCCTTCGACGACCTTGACGTGCACGTTGATCGTGTCACCGGCGCGGAAGTCCGGGATGTCGTCGCGGAGGGAGGCCTTGTCGATCGCATCGAAACGCTGCATGGCTGAATCGCTTTCTTCTCGGCGCCACAGGTCGCCCAGGGTGTTGGGTGGTGCTGGTGAATGGGAGGTGCGGTGCGCCGTGTGCGTCACTGGCCGCGTGGCCGGAACACTGCCCGGTCACTCCCCCTGTGGCAGGGGCCGCTGGTCACGCAGGCGCAAAGAGTCATTCTGCCACGAGCAGACGCCCCGGCAGAAATCGTCTCGGGCCGCTCGTCCCCAGCACGGAGCGTGGGTATGCCGCGTGGC
>NZ_JBFUEP010000081.1:0-3333 GCF_056403895.1 Pedococcus sp. P2_E5 | reverse complement strand
GGCCTGGCCTCAGGCGTTCTCGGTGGTGCGCCCGGGCGCCCGAGCGGCAATGATGCGACTCTCTGCAGCGAAGACGGGCTCCGTAGCGAATTCGTCGGCGAGCTGGTCCAGCCGCTTGTAGTCATCGTGCGAGACCTCGGCAAGGTCTCGAGCGAACTGACCGTTGCGGATCTCGAGAAGCACCGACTCCAGCTGACGGGTGAGATCGCTGTCGTGCTCGGCGAACTCTCTCGCGCGCGCAAGTTGGCCGTAACGGCTCGCGGGGCTGTGCCACTTCAGCGCGGGCAGGAACCCGATTCGGGACACAGCGGCCATGACGTCGGCGAGCTCCCCTGACGCGTAGAGCTCGAGCGCCACCACGTCGGGGTCATAGCCGGCCGCGACCAGGACCTCGAAGGAAGCGATGAGCTGGCGCAGGAACCCGGCACCGAGGACCTGCTCTCCGAACAGGTCGGTTACCGTCTCCTCTTCGACGCTGCTGAGCCAGGCACCCTTGCGAGCTCCACCGATGCCCTTAGCAATCTCTGCAGCCGACTGCAACGCGTTTCCGCTTGCGTCCTGGTGGACCGCGATCAGGGAGGCGAAGCCCTCGCCGGTCAGGTAATTCTTGCGCACGTACTCCCCGATCTGCTTGGGAGCAACGAGCACCACGTCCAGATCGTCGCGAGGAGTGATTTCCCCGGTCTGGAGCGAAAATCCGTGGGGAAAGGACAGAGTCGCACCGCGCCTCAGATTCGGCTCGATGAGCTCGGTGTAAACCTCGGCTTGAACGCTGTCGGGAATGATCAACATGACGACGTCCGCGCGCGATGCTGCCTCAAGGATCCCCATAGTCGGGAAGCCATCGTCGACGGCGAGCGGCCAGTACTCGTCATCGCGGTTCCCGACGATCACCTCATACCCGGAATCCCGCAGGTTGTTGGCCTGCGCCTTGCCTTGGTTGCCAAAGCCGACGACTGCGATCGTCGACCCGCTTAGGAAGGAGGTCTGAATCTCCTCGTCCGTGAAACACTTCGCCATTTCTTGTTGCTCCTAAGCAATCGTTTTTGTCAGGGGTCGAACATAGTTGGGCAGGGCGCCAGTAGCGCCTGAACGATCAACGAGCTCTAGATGTAGCCCCCAGCCGGTTCGCAGGTACACCCATTTCACGCCGGCTCCTACAGCGCCTTCAGGGACCGTATTGATCGACCCCAGAATCCGCACGCCAGGATGCTTCGCGAGGACCTCCAGCGCCGACTCGATCGCGTTGACCGAAAAGCACAGGTGATGCGCATCCATATCGCACAGGCGTGGCATCTGCGTGCGCTGGTCCGCGACGGTCCACTGGAACAATTCGAGGTTGAGGTTGGGGGGCAACCGCAGCATGGCGAGTTTGAAGGCAGCGTCGCCGGGGACGTCGAAGGTTCGACGCATCAGGGAATGGTCGCTCTGACGCTGCCCGTCGTAGAGGAACTCGGCCCCGAAGCACTCGATAAAGAATTGCTTGGCCTCCTCCAGATCAGGAACGGTCAGGCCGATGTGGTCCAAGTATTCGAGAGTGGGGATCACAGTGATACCTCGTCTTTCGCATGAGCGACGATGCTTTCGATCAGTTCCAGATCCCTGACTGCCTCCTGCGCACTGCGGCGTCCTGCCGAATCACCAGCAATCACCGATGCGAAGTCCCGGATCTGTCCCCAGTACCCATTGGTCCGGGCAATGTGAGGCAGCAAGTCTTCTCCCAGGCCTCGCTTGGTTACCACAGAGTTGCCATAGGCCCAGGGGAAGTGCGGCGACCAAGGTTGGGCCACAACGCTGCCCTCAGATCCATAGACAGCAATCTCCTCTCGGTGACAGCTGGGGCTGGCATTGGTGTGCCAAGCTGCTACGCCTCCAAGGCTGAGCACTATGTGAAGCAATGACCCACTGACCGATACCGAAACAACGCTAGAGTCCCCCGGACAGAAGTCCCGGAGAAGGCCGAGGTGGTGAACCGATTCCTCCAGAAGGCGTTGACGCAAACCAACTACTCCAGCCGCGGAGTACGACTCGTTGTTAACTCGGGGTGCCGCCGCGATGGACGTAAACGAGGGAGGCAACGAGATCGCCCAAAATGAGCGCACACCCACGATGTCCCCCAAATCCCCTGAGCGGACCAGGCGGAGAGCAGATTCCACGTCGGCGTCGTACGCCCTGGGAGTGGCAACCATCAAGGTCACGCCCGCCTGTGCCGCCAGCCCGACGAGGCGTTCGCCTTCCTCGGATGTTAGCGCGAGGGGCTTCTCAACCAGCACGTGCACACCACGCCCCACCGCCTCCTCGATCAACGCTGCGTGTGCTGGCACCGGCGTGCAGATGTGAACGGCGCCGGCGTTCGTCTGATCCAGTGCTGCCGACAGGGAGGTGAACGCAGGGACGCCAAGGGCCGAACCGACCGCGGAGGCAACTTCACTTCTCGAGTCGACCACGGCGCAGATCCGCGCACCCTGGGTCTGGACCCATCCCGGAATCTGCTCGGCTTGAGCGATGTACCCGCAGCCTACGATGACGACCTCAAGCATGTGCACCACCACTCACGGTTGTAGCACCTGTCACGACCTGATCGCCGGTGCACACCTGTCTCAGGGTTCCCAGTCCATCGATCGAGCTTTCGATCACGTCGCCCGGGCTTAGGTACAGGGTTGGAACACGCCCGAGACCCACGCCAGCAGGCGTGCCGGTAAAGATCAGATCGCCGGGAAACAATTGGCAGACCTCGGATATCGCTGCCACGATTTGGGGCACGGAGAAAATCATGTCTCCTGTCCGAGCGGCCTGCCGCACGTCTCCGTTCACAAGGCATTTCAGTGCCAAGTCGTCACGATTCTCCAACTCGTCAGGGCTGACGAGGTAGGGGCCGGTGGGTCCAAAACCAGCGTACGACTTCGCGAGAGACCACTGAGGTGCTGCGCCCTGGAGCTGTCTTGACCGGTCCGAAAGATCCTGTCCCACGGTGACACCGGCCACATGGTTCCAGGCCTCCTCTTCGGGCAGCTGTGAGCCGCCGTGTCCGATGACGACTACCAACTCGACCTCCCAGTCCACCGTCGACGATGGAAGCGTCACCGTTGTGTAGGGGCCGCTGATGCACCCCGGAAACTTGGTGAAGACCACCAAACTCTCCGGCGAGGGCATATGAGATTCCTTGGCATGCTCGGAATAGTTGAGTCCAACCGCGAAGACCTGGCGTGGCCGCGGGGACGGCGCACCCAGGTCCTGCTCCTGAAAAGTCGCCTTGCGGCTCCACGACGACTCGGGTAGCTCACGCTCCCAAGACTGCAGCGTCCCCCATTGCTCATAGAGGGTCTCCAGGTC
>NZ_JBFUEP010000080.1:0-3903 GCF_056403895.1 Pedococcus sp. P2_E5 | reverse complement strand
TTCGCCGGGCCGACCCCCTCGGTCATTGCTTGGAGGCGTCGGGCCGCACGTCGGTCGCGTCCCCACCCGCACTTCTGGCCGCTGCTGCGGCACCCGACCCCGGTTCAGCCGGTCTGGTGCGCCACAGGTGGCCAGAAGTGCGGGGGAGGGGCGGCATACCAGGGTGGGTGTCCGCGTTGAAGAGTGCGAGGCAGCCGCGGGGGCGTGCGGTAACCGATTTGGACCGCCACCACGCAGGCGGTATCTTTGAACACTGTGTCTGAGGTCTGCCTCAGTCATGCGCTGGAGTCGGTATCGACGCTGAACACGGTCACCGTGGACGAACGTCGGCAGCTGGACCAGCACCCCTCTCGCCGGGCACTCCGCAATCGATCCGCACTGGGTCGCGCGTGGAGGGTGCAGGGGAGAGCGCCGAGCACGACACACCCGAGTGCGGGGGTCGGGCGAGGCACCACACCAAGGAGTGCCCGAGGGTTGCGAGACGCAGCCCGACGACACAGAACATCAACTACGTACGGAGAACAGGTTGCCTACGATCAACCAGCTTGTGCGCAAGGGGCGTCAGGACAAGGTCACCAAGACCAAGACTCCTGCCCTCAAGGGCTCGCCCCAGCGCCGTGGTGTGTGCACGCGTGTGTACACCACCACCCCCAAGAAGCCGAACTCTGCCCTGCGCAAGGTCGCCCGCGTGCGCCTCACCAGCGGCATCGAGGTCACGGCCTACATCCCGGGCGTCGGCCACAACCTGCAGGAGCACTCGATCGTGCTCGTGCGTGGCGGTCGTGTGAAGGACCTCCCGGGTGTCCGTTACAAGATCGTCCGCGGCTCGCTCGACACCCAGGGTGTCAAGAACCGCAAGCAGGCCCGCTCCCGTTACGGCGCGAAGATGGAGAAGAAGTAATGCCTCGCAAGGGACCCGCGCCCAAGCGCCCCCTCGTCGTCGACCCGGTCCACAACTCCCCGTTGGTGACCCAGCTGGTCAACAAGATCCTCCTCGATGGCAAGAAGTCCATCGCCGAGACGATCGTCTACGGCGCCCTCGAGGGCGTCAAGGAGAAGACCGGCTCCGACCCCGTCGTGACCCTCAAGCGCGCGCTGGACAACATCCGTCCGACGCTCGAGGTCAAGTCCCGCCGTGTCGGTGGCGCGACCTACCAGGTGCCGATCGAGGTCAAGCCCAACCGCGCGACCACGCTGGCCCTGCGCTGGATGGTCGGCTACTCGCGTCAGCGTCGTGAGAAGACCATGACCGAGCGCCTCATGAACGAGATCCTCGACGCGTCCAACGGCCTCGGTGCCGCGGTGAAGCGTCGCGAGGACACCCACAAGATGGCCGAGTCCAACAAGGCCTTCGCGCACTACCGCTGGTGACAGCGACCGGTATGCCGCGTGCGCCTGGCGCGCACGCGGCATACCGGAGGTGCGTGGTCGAGGCCCCGCCCCCACGCACCACAACGAACTTTTTCTAACGAGCGAGATGAGACGATCACATTGGCACTCGACGTCCTGACGGACCTGACCAAGGTCCGCAACATCGGGATCATGGCGCACATCGACGCCGGCAAGACGACGACGACGGAGCGCATCCTCTTCTACACCGGTGTCAACCACAAGATCGGTGAGACCCACGACGGTGCGTCGACGACCGACTGGATGGAGCAGGAGAAGGAGCGCGGCATCACGATCACGTCTGCCGCCGTGACCTCCTTCTGGGAGGGCACCCAGATCAACATCATCGACACCCCCGGTCACGTGGACTTCACGGTCGAGGTGGAGCGCTCGCTGCGCGTCCTCGACGGTGCCGTCGCCGTGTTCGACGGCAAGGAGGGTGTCGAGCCCCAGTCCGAGACCGTGTGGCGTCAGGCCGACAAGTACGACGTCCCCCGCATCGCGTTCGTCAACAAGATGGACAAGCTCGGCGCGGACTTCTACTTCACCGTCGACACCATCAAGGACCGCCTCGGCGCCGAGCCCCTCGTGCTCCAGCTGCCGATCGGCTCCGAGAGCGAGTTCGTCGGCGTCGTCGACCTCATCTACCGTCGTGCCCTCGTGTGGCCCGGTGACGCCAAGGGTGACGTCACCATGGGTGCCAAGTACGAGATCCAGGAGATCCCGGCCGACATGCTCGAGAAGGTCGAGGAGTACCGCCACGCCCTCGTCGAGCGCGTTGCCGAGTCCGACGACGTCCTCATGGAGAAGTACCTCGGTGGCGAGGAGCTGACGCCCGAGGAGATCAAGGGCGCGATCCGCAAGCTGACGGTCAACTCCGAGCTCTACCCGATCCTGTGCGGCTCTGCCTTCAAGAACCGCGGTGTGCAGCCGATGCTCGACGCCGTCGTCGACTACCTGCCCTCGCCGCTCGACGTCCCCCCGATGGTCGGCCACAAGCCGAACCACGAGGAGGTCGAGATGACGCGCAAGCCCGACACGAGCGAGCCGTTCTCGGCGCTGGCCTTCAAGGTCGCCACGCACCCGTTCTTCGGCACGCTGACCTTCATCCGCGTCTACTCCGGCCAGATCTCCGCCGGCTCCGCGGTCGTCAACACGACCAAGGGCCGCAAGGAGCGCATCGGCAAGCTCTTCCAGATGCACGCCAACAAGGAGAACCCCGTGGAGGAGGCCCTCGCGGGTCACATCTACGCGGCGATCGGCCTCAAGGACACCACCACCGGTGACACGCTGAGCGACCCGAACGAGCAGATCGTGCTCGAGTCGATGACGTTCCCGGACCCGGTCATCCAGGTGGCCATCGAGCCCAAGACCAAGGGTGACCAGGAGAAGCTCTCCACGGCCATCCAGAAGCTCTCCGCCGAGGACCCGACCTTCCAGGTCCACCACGACGAGGAGACCGGTCAGACGATCATCGCCGGCATGGGCGAGCTCCACCTCGACATCCTCGTGGACCGCATGAAGCGCGAGTTCAAGGTCGAGGCAAACGTCGGCAAGCCGCAGGTGGCCTACCGCGAGACGATCCGTCGCACCGTGGAGAAGCTCGACTTCACCCACAAGAAGCAGACGGGTGGCTCCGGCCAGTTCGCCAAGATCCAGATCAGCATCGAGCCCCTCGACACCGCCGAGTCGGGCGAGATGTACGAGTTCGTGAACAAGGTCACTGGTGGCCGCGTCCCGCGCGAGTACATCCCGTCGGTCGACGCCGGCATCCAGGACGCCATGCAGTACGGCGTGCTCGCGGGATACCCGCTGGTCGGCATCAAGGCGACGCTGCTCGATGGCGCCTACCACGACGTCGACTCCTCGGAGATGGCGTTCAAGATCGCCGGTTCCATGGCGCTCAAGGAGGCCGTCCGCAAGGCCGACCCCGTGCTCCTCGAGCCGATGATGGCCGTCGAGGTGCGTACGCCCGAGGACTACATGGGCGACGTCATCGGTGACATCAACTCCCGCCGTGGCCAGATCCAGGCCATGGAGGACATCAGTGGTGCCAAGGTCGTCCGCGGCCTCGTCCCGCTGTCAGAGATGTTCGGCTACGTCGGCGACCTGCGGTCCAAGACCCAGGGTCGGGCCAACTACTCGATGGAGTTTGACTCCTACGCCGAGGTCCCCAAGGCTGTTGCCGAGGAGATCATCAAGAAGACCCGTGGTGAGTGACCGGTAGCATTACCGGTCGCACCACGCGCACGAACCACCAGAGCTCCACCCCATAATCCGCGCCACGTCCCATCTGGGCAAAAGGCGTTTCACCAAGAAGAGTCCTGAGGAGGACATCAAGTGGCGAAGGCAAAGTTCGAGCGGACTAAGCCGCACGTCAACATCGGCACCATTGGTCACATCGACCACGGTAAGACGACGCTGACGGCTGCGATTTCCAAGGTCCTGCACGACAAGTACCCGGACTTGAACCCGCAGTTCGCGTTCGACGACATCGACAAGGCACCCGAAGAG
>NZ_JBFUEP010000079.1:0-4719 GCF_056403895.1 Pedococcus sp. P2_E5 | reverse complement strand
CGCACCGCACCGGCCAGCCCCGGCCTCACCGCGGTCGACAGCCTCACGCACCACCTCCACCCGCGCGGCGTCCACGCGCGCACCCAGCTGGTCGAGCAGGCCCGCGAACCCACCCAGCTCGGCCCCGCCCGCGGACCACAGCTCACCCTCGACCCCGGCCAGCGCGACACACGCCAGCTCGACCGCTGCGCGGCGCTCCTCGAACGACATCCCCCCGGACATCCAACCAACCTAACAACCACCTCTGACAACGCAACGATTCGCGAAACCCGTTGCATCGCAACCCGATACGGCACCGACACGGCGCCGATACGGCACCAGTTGTCCACTGTCGAAGCCCCAAGCAACCGGGTTTGCCGGTCAGCCCAGTTCGCGGCGCAGCTCACCGAGGCGCTGGGCCAGAGGAGACGTCGCCACCCCGCCCGACTCGCACACGTCGTAGACCAGGACGGTCAGCTGGTCCATGACCACCGCCGGCCCGAGGTCCGGGACGGGGCCAGCAGCGCCGGCGAGGTCGTCGAGCAGCAGCCGCACCCGCGGCATACACGACAGCGCGTGGTCCAGCGGCAGCTGCTGCCACCGCCGGACCACGCGTTGAAGTTGCGCCGAAACCTCCTGCGGGACAGGTGATTTCGGGGACACGCTAGTTGCTGCGCAGACGCCCGAGCAGGCGCAGGATCTCGAGGTAGAGCCACACCAGGGTGACGATGAGGCCGTGCGCGAGCAGCCACGAGTACTTCTCGGGAGCGCCCGCGGCGATGGCCCGGTCGATCGAGTCGAAGTCGAGCGCCAGCATCGCCGACGCCAGACCGATGGCGAACAGCGAGATGCCGATGCCCAGCGCTCCCGAACCGCCGATGCCGAAGGAGTTGCCTGACACCATGGCGTAGACGAGGTTGATGAGCCCGAAGATCACGTAGCCGATGACAGCCATCGTCACGATGCGCCGGAACTTCTCGGTCACCTTGATGATGCCGGTCTTGTAGGCGAGCAGCATGCCGGCGAACACGGAGAGGGTCGCCAAGACCGCCTGGGCCACGATCCCCTGGAAGATCGGGGTGTCCGCGCCACGGTCGAAGTACGTGCTGTAGGACTCGCTGATGGCGCCGACGAACAGGCCCTCGAACACGGCGTACGCGAGGATCAGGGGCACGCTGATCGTCTTCTTGAACGCGATCACGAGGCCCAGCCCCAGGATCCCGACGAGACCGACACCCCAGATCCCGATGCCGTAGGTCGGCGAGAGCTGCCAGCCGACGACGCCGAAGATGAGCACGATGGCGAACAGGCCGATCGTCTTCATCACGACGTCGTCGATGGTGAGGCGCTTGGTCTGGACCGGGCCGGCGGCGGGCTGGTTGTACAGGTCCTGGAGCTGCTGGCTGCTCATGCCGTCGGTGGCCGCCATGCCGGCGCTCGCCTGCTGGGCCGGCGCTCCGCCGCGGCCGAACCCGGCGTAGCCCTGACGGGATTCCTTCTCGATCCGGTCGAACACCGGGTTGCTGGCCATGCGTGTCTCCTTGGAGGCGTAGGGCGGCGCTGCGGTCGGCCGCTCACCCCAGAGTACGTGCGGGGAGGCCCCGGAAGTTCCCATCCACAGGGTCGGGACCAGCGCCGTGGTCCCATTTTCACCATTTGGGTGACCTGTCCACCATTTGGGTGAGCTGCGATGACCCTTCTGAGGGACGTGGTGTGGCCAGAAGAGTGCAAATACTGGAACGTCCCCCTTTGAGAGCAGGTGAGAGCCATGTCCTTCGATGACGAGCAGGCACCGTCCAGCCCGGGCAGAATCCTCGTCTTCGTCCTCGCCAGTCTGCTCGCCCTGGTCCTGTCCTTCGTGGTGACGCGCCAGATATTCGGCACGGCCGACTCGGGTGCGCCGAGCCGGCTCGCGGGCAGCCCTTCCTCGGCGACGGGCACGGTCCCCAGCGCGGCGACGACCGTCACGGCGACCGCGGCAGGTCGGGCCCCAGGTGCCGGACCGGGATCGGAGGAGCTGGGTGAGGCTGCGGAGACGTGCCGACTGGCCAACCTGCGTCAGCAGGCTCCGTTGAGCGCGGCGGAGGTGTCCCTGGCCCAGTTCGACAAGCACATCGACGCCATGAACCTGCTGGTCGCGGGCAAGATCTCCCTCTCGGTGGCGACGACCTTCTGGGACGAGACCCGCGTCAAGGCGACCCAGAACGCAACCGCCTTCCGCCGCGCCGACAAGGAGCTCGCCGGGAACGCGGCAAGCTGCCCCGCCCTCGACCAGGCAGTGGCCGACGCGGCGCCCTACGGAGAGGTCGTCGCGATCAAGAGCTGCGCCAGCGCCATCACGGCCCGCAGCACGGCACTGGCCCGGGCGCGCACTGCCGTGTCCACCTGGGAGCACCACGTGCACGACATGGAGATGCTGCGCATGGGTCACCTGACCCCCGCCCAGGCGACCGCGGCGTGGCGGAAGAACTGGAAGGCCGGGGAGAAGCAGCTCGCGGCCTATGAGAAGGCGGCGGCGCAGGCCACCAGGATCCCCTGTTCCCTCGACTGACCGTCCCTCGGCTGACGGGCGTTCGCTTCCGACGGTGCCCCCGACGGGGATCGAACCCGTACCTGTGGCGATTTTAAGTCGCCTGCCTCTGCCAGTTGGGCCACGGGGGCGGGCCAAGTATGCCGCGCGCGCGTCGCCGTCGTTCCATGCTCCAGTCGTGCGACGCTTGGCCCCGACCAGAAGGGGGAGGCCGTGTTTCCGACATTGGGGGATCTGCTCGGGTTCGAGCTCGCTGTCGACACGCACTCCGTCTTCGTCGCGCTCGGGGTCCTCACGGCCATCGGCATCTTCGCCCTCGAGGCGCGCCGCCGGGGCATCACCGACGAGCGACTGCTCGCGGTGGTCACGGGCGGGCTGGTCGGGGGCGCGGTGTTCATGCGACTCGGCACCTGGCTGCAGCACGTCGACCTGCGCCGGAACGCCTCGCTCGCCGAGCAGTGGGCCTACGGCAACCGCAGCATCCTGGGCGGGCTGGTCGGCGCGTGGGCCGGCGTGCACCTGGCCAAGCGCCTGTGCGGCTACCGGCCGCGCACCGGTGACCTCTTCGCCCCCGCCGTGGCCCTGGGCATGGCCGTGGGGCGGGTCGGCTGCCTGCTGACCGAGCTGCCCGGCACGCCGACCGGGACGTCCTGGGGGGTCACCCTCGGCAACGCGGCGGCCGCGCGCACAGGTGGGCCGGCCGGCATACCCCTGCACCCGTCCTTCGTCTACGAGATCGTCTTCCACGCTGCCGCGTTCGCCGCCATCTGGTGGTGGCTGCGCTACCGGCCGGTGCCGAGCGGCGAGCTGCTGGTCTGGTACCTCGCCGCCTACGGGATCGCCCGCTTCCTGCTCGAGTACGTCCGCGGCAACGACGTCGCCTGGCTCGGGCTGACCCGCCCCCAGCTGTTCCTGGCGGTGACGGTGCCCCTGGTCCTTGCCCGTATCGCGGTGCAGGCGCGTCGTGGCGCCTTCCGGGGCCTGCGCCACGAGACAGTGGTCGCGTGAGCACCCGCACCGGTCCCGGTATGCCGTTGCGCGGCGACCGCATCCACCGTTACGTCAACGCGTTCTGCCCGCTGTGCCACGAGGAGCGCCCCGACCGGCCCCTCGCCGAGGTGGTCCGCCTGTCGGGGTGGCTCGTGGAGCGGGACGGCCGGATCTGGCTGGAACGCGGCTGCGCCTCGCACGGCCTGGTGCGCACGCTGTACGACGAGTCGCCCGAGATCCTCAGCTACCTCGAGCAGTGGACCGCACCGACGAAGGTGCACACGCCGGATGTCGCGGGCAACTTCGCGCCGGTCCCTGCCGCCTATGCCTACGGGTTGCCCGAGATGCAGACCCAGCACACGTGCATCCTGCTCGAGGACCTGCTCGACCACTGCAACCTCAAGTGCCCGACCTGCTTCGCCGCGTCGGCCCCGGCCCTGGCCTCGGTCGTGCCGCTGGCCCAGGTGCTGGCCTCGATCGACGCGCGCCTGTCCCGAGAGAACGGTCGCATCGACGTCCTCATGCTCAGCGGCGGCGAACCGACGCTCTACCCCTGGTTGGCCGAGCTGCTCGACGCCGTCGCTGCCCGACCGATCGTGCGAGTGCTGGTCAACACCAACGGCCTGACCATCGCCAAGGACGACGCGATGCTCGACCTGCTACGCCGCCACCGCGACCGGGTCGAGGTCTACCTGCAGTACGACGGCGAGTCGGCGCAGGCGTCCACCCACCACCGCGGCGCCGACATCCGCCGGTTCAAGGAGCAGGCGATCGACCGCCTCTCCGCCGCGGGGGTCTTCACCACCCTCACGATGACCGCCGCGCTCGGGGTGAATGACGACGAGATCGGGTTCGTGGTCAAGCGTGCTCTCGACACGCCCTTCGTCGGCGGAGTGACGATCCAGCCGGTCTTCGGCTCGGGCCGCAGCACCGGCATCGACCCGCACGACCGGCTCACCCACACCGGCGTGCTGGCCCGACTCGATGGGCAGACGGCCGGTCAGGTCACCTGGCGCGACCTGACCGCGCTGCCCTGCTCGCACCCGCACTGCTGCTCGGTCGGCTACCTCCTGCGCGACGACTCGGGCACGTGGCGCTCGCTCGTCTCCCTCGTCGGACACGAGCGCCTCAAGCAGTGGCTCGACCTCGAGCCCGACGTGCTCGCCAACCGCATCGCCGACGACGCGCTGCCGGTGTCCCTGCGCGCGGCGGTGAAGCAG
>NZ_JBFUEP010000078.1:0-4966 GCF_056403895.1 Pedococcus sp. P2_E5 | reverse complement strand
CCCACGACCTACGACAACCGAAAGAAGGCCGCATGAGCGCCCCACCCGAAACTGCCGACGAGTGCCGGTGCGTGAACGTGCGCGACGCCCTGCGTCTCGCCTTCGCTGGCCAGCAGCAACCCGAATGCCTCGCCCACGACCACCCCGCCGACACGGGCGCGTCGCCGCTCGCCCTCAACGACACCGCAGGGCTCAAAGCCGCCATCGGACGCGCCCTCGGCGCCGACATCACCACCGCAGACCCCACCACGCCGCTCGACGCGGCCTGAACCACCGGAGACACCACATGATCAGCGACTACATCAAGCTCACCCACGACCTCGAGACCCACGGCGCCACCCTGCCCAAGCCCGTCACCGCAGCACGCGCCACCCTCGCCGCCGCCAAGGAAACCGCAGCAGCCCAACCGCTGGCGGACCTCGCGGGCGAGTACCGGACCGGCAAGATCACGGCCGCCAACGTCGGTGCACGCATGACCGCGACCGGGCAGGCGCTCGCCGCGACCGACCACATTCGGCAGGTGCTCGCTACCGTTGAGAACGGCGTCGCTGGCACCATCCGTGCCGGCATCCACGACAGCGCCGAGACCATGCTGCTGGCCCTGCGCCCCGGCTTCGATGACGCCGCAGCGATCGTGCAGACCGCGGGCTCCCACTTCGCCAGCGGCGCCACCGCAGAGCAGATCCTCGCGGGCGGTGTCGACGCCGTCGTGGCAAGTCAGCACCTCAACGATGCACTCAACACCCTGGGTCAGGTGCGCGGCCTGCGAGTCGCCCTCGCCGACTGCGGATACGGGCCAGACGAGCAGGACGTCACATGGTGGATCGCGGGAGCTGACGACGCCGAATCCCTCGCCACCGCACGGCGCGCCTACACCGCCCCCGGCAACGCCTTCCACAACCTCGCCGCCCTCGGCTTCACGCTGCGCATGAACACCCCACAGGAGGCCGAGAAGGTCGCAGCCGGAGCCCGCTCAGCCACCGACGCCCGCGAGGCAGCCGCACGCGAGGAAGCACTACGCGACCACCGCGAGTCCTGGGCGCCCTCGCTCGAGTACGCAGCCAGCCTCGGCAAGAGCGGCAAGTAACCCACCAGACCCACGACGCGGGCGCAGCTACGGTGATCGCCCGCCCGCGTCGTGGCCTCGTCGCCGCCCTGCCAGGCGCCCTACTCCTGCGGGGCGGCGACGGACAACAGCAACAACCAGCCACCCCAGGGGGGGTCCCCCTGAACCTCCGCCGTCGCCTCTCCCGGCATAGGCGACGCCCCTCCCCTGACCTGAAACGAACGGCCCTTAGGAGCCCCAGATGAGCGAGAAAACCCCCCGGCCGCCCGCAGGGCTGCGCACGTCTGGGCGTGCCCTGTGGCGTGCCGTCATGGTCGACTACGAACTCGACGAGCACGAGAGCACGCTGCTGCGCGAGGCGTGCCGCACCGTCGACAGCATCGACCTGCTGCAGGCCGTCCTGGACAACGAGGGCGTGATGAGTGAGTCATCGCAGGGCGTTCGGACCCATCCGGCACTGACCGAGCTACGACAGCAGCGCGTGACGTTCGCCCGACTGCTCACTGCTCTGCGTGTCCCCCAAGGCGAGCAGGACACCCGCACCCAAATCCGCGGCACCCCGCGTGGCGTCTACAGCATCGGTGGCGGTGCGTCGTGAGGCGCCGGCCTCGGCTGGCGGGGGACGGCTCAGGCATCCCAGTGCCGTTGCTGGAGTGGAACCCGGCCGACTGGGTGGGCGCTCCTGGCGTGGACTGCGGACATCCCGAATGCGCGTTCTGGGCTGCGCGCGACCGATGGAGAGACGAGAACCCGGAGGGCGAGTGGCCGTCGATCGTGGCAGAGGGCCCCGATGTCCCGTTCGGCCCCGGCACTGGGCATGAGCTGAGAGACGTGTAGGGCCGATTGTTTCGGGTGCTCCCTCTCCGTGCGCCCATGCCGGGAGGGGCGGGCAATCTCAGGAAGGGGTCCCACCCCGTGGGTGGTCTGGACAGTGGTACGGCCAGTGGTCTTGACAGTGGTACTACCCGCGGTACCATAAGACGTGGCGAAGGTAGAGGCGATCGAGGCAACCATGCGGGCAAATCCCGCAGGTGTCAGGTACGCGGACCTTCACAAAGTGTGCGTGCATTACTTCGGAGAGCCTAGACAAGACGCGACGTCACACGCTGTCTTTCGGATGCCTTGGGCGGGAGACCCGCGTGTGAACATTCAGAACGACAAGGGCAAGGCGAAGGCGTACCAAGTGCGCCAAGTGATAGCGGCAATCGACAAGCTTGCAACGGTTGGAGAGAAGGGAGGTTCGTGATGGATACGTTGGAACATCCGCGGGTTGAGGTGGATCACTACACCTACCGAGTCTCGTGGTCCGCAGAGGACGGCGAACATATCGCCACCTGCGTCGAATTCCCCTCCCTGTCATGGCTCGCCCATAGCCAGGTCGAAGCGCTAAAGGGGCTCGAGGCCGTCATCGAGGACGTTCTGTCGGATCTGGAGGCAGAGGGCGAGCCGATCCCCCGACCGCTTTCAGAACGAGGGTATTCGGGCAAGTTCAATGTCCGCGTTGGCGAAATCTTGCACCGAGATCTAGCGATCGAAGCGGCCGAGGACGGAATGAGCCTCAACCAGCTAGTCGTCCGAAAGCTCGCTGCACGAGGCTGACCAACCTCAGCGCAATCGTCAGGGAACAGTGTCCCCTGGGAACGGCTCGAGTGCGCGCCCACCGGCATACGGGCCACCGTCGTACTTGCACCGCTTGGCCTCATCGCGTTCAGCGTTGACGTGGCTCGTCATGCGAAAGGTGCCGGCGACACCGCGGCTCACGATCGTCTTGACCAACTCGCCACACTCGGGGCATGTGCGGATCTCGTCTGTCCTCACCCTCATAGTCTGAGTATGCAGCGACACAGTGGCAGCACCCCCGCCAGCGAGTGACGGGGGTGCTCTCCGTTAGTCGGCCGAAACCTCGACGACCGCGTAAGCCCATGCCCCGGGGGCATAGACCGCAACCGCATTGGAATCGTTGAACTTGCCATCCATAACGATGAGATGCCCGCCGTCGCGGATCGCGAAGAGCACCCCCTCCTCATGCGTGATGACCTTGCCACTGGACGCGCGGTGCACGTTGACAGCCATAACGGATCCCCCTATCTGATTGCCGTCGTTCTTTGCTGTGCGACGGTCATTCACCGACCGTAGTGGTCTGCTGCGACCGTTCGTTGGTCTTGCCATAGATGAGCCCGTCTCGCCGGAAGGCGCCACCAACGACAGCACCCCCGCCACGCGGGGGTGCTGTCTTGATGCTGAGAGATCAGTCCGTGAGCAGCTCTGTGACGCTTACCTCTAGGGCGTTCGCGAGGTACTCGACGACGTTGACATCCATCGGCTGACGTTCGCACACGATCCGCACGAGGTTGGTCGCCACGGCCAGGGATGAACCACTACAGCCCTCGAGCACCAGGGACGCCCTCACGAGCGCCAGTGCAACCTCTCTCGCCTGCGCAGCGGTGATGACGTCCTGGCCCGAGGCGTAGATCTCGATCCCCGAACCGCCGTTGAGGCTGTCGACGCCGGACGCGAGATCGGCCTCGACGCCGTGTGTGACCGACTTGGCCACGCACCAGCCGCTCACACCCTCCTGCGGGTTGGGGTCGACGTGCTCGGTGCACCAGGGCTGGTGCTGGGTCTCGGTCGCCGTGGTGGTCATGCCGACACCTCCTGCGCTGCGAACTGCGGCCCGAACATCCGGACCATGGTCTCGTCGGTGGGCGCCTCTCCTGTGGCGTCCTCGATGAGGCGAGCGAACTCGCGCCGCTGGTAGGCGAGGATCTCCTCCTCCAGGTCGGCGGAAGAGACGCACAACTGGTGGCAAGCGTCCAGGTCGCCGGACTCGATCCGCGACCGCAACTCGGTGAGCGAGAGGCCCGTCTTGAGCGTCGCCTCGCTCATGGTGAGGTGCCCCCCGCGCATCGGCGTGCGCCGATACAGCTTCAGGTTGCTGCGCAGGTGCGCCGCAATAGTCATTCCGGGCTGCGTAGTCTCGCTGACGCGCTCACTGGCGGTCGGCTGGGATGATGTGTTCACGATGGTTCYCCACTTCCGTTGGTGAATCGTCCAGGCCCCAGTTGGTGTTTCCGGCACTGGCTGGGGCCGTTCTAACCCTCGACGTCGGTCGCCGTGGGCGTTTTGGGGTGATCTTTACCCTTTGTCTTAGCCGGCCGTGGGGCAGCCTGCGCCGCCACAGGTGGCCGTGACGAGCCTCCCTGGCCCCGGCTTGACGGGGGAGGGCGCTTGGGGAGCCGGTTCGGGCGTTGTGGTCACGGGGTCAGGCGTCGTCTCTGAGGGCGACGGCTCGGGGGCGACCTGCTGGACCCTCGCAGCAGGTTTCGGTGCGGGCGCCTTGGTGGCTGTGGGCGTAGCCGTGGTGGTCGTGGTCGCGCTGGGCGTGACTGTCTCGGTGGCGACCACCTGGCGCAGCTGCACCGGCTGCTGTGGCGTGCCTTGGCTCATGGCGAGCGCGAACCCGCCGCCGATGATGCCGGCTGCGACGAGCGACAGTGTGCCTACTGTGATTGATCGTGTCTTCATGCTGGTTTCTCCCCTCGGGTGGGGTGCCAATCGCACACAGATCGCACGCACGAGCAACAAGAACGGCCCCTGATCCGCGTCTCCGCAGGTCAGGGGCCGTTCGTGACTGGTGGGCGATACTGGGTTTGAACCAGTGACCTCTTCCGTGTCAAGGAAGCGCGCTACCACTGCGCCAATCGCCCGGGGTCGTGCTGGGTGGTGGGTCGTGCTGGTGGTGCTGGGTTCGACTCAGGGTTCAAGTCGTCTGAGGTGGAGACGGGATTTGAACCCGTGTACGCGGCTTTGCAGGCCGCTGCCTCGCCTCTCGGCCACTCCACCGTGAAGGCGGTCAAACCCTCCGAGCGGATGACCGGGCTCGAACCGGCGACCTCAACC
>NZ_JBFUEP010000077.1:0-5525 GCF_056403895.1 Pedococcus sp. P2_E5 | reverse complement strand
GGCGTGTTTACATCGACCGGGGGGCGGGGGGAAGGCCGAAAGGAGCTAGCGGCCGACGGGGGACAGGCCGAGCGAGCGGCCCGCCAGCCCGCGCGACCGGGTGCCGAGGCCCCGGGCGATGGCCCGCAGCGAGACGGCGGCCGGGGACTCGGGGTGACGAAGCACGACCGGGGTGCCCTGGTCAGCGCATTCACGCAAGTTGGTGTCGAGGGGGATCTGCCCCAGCAACGGCACCTCGGCGCCGACGGCCCGGGTGAGCGACTCGGCGACGACCTTGCCGCCACCGGAGCCGAAGATCTCCTGTCGCGAACCGTCGGGCAGCTCCAGCCACGACATGTTCTCGATCACGCCCACGATGCGCTGATGCGTCTGCAGCGCAATGGATCCCGCGCGTTCGGCGACCTCTGCGGCGGCCTGCTGCGGGGTGGTCACGACGAGGATCTCGGCGTTCGGGATGAGCTGGGCGACCGAGATCGCGATGTCGCCGGTGCCCGGGGGCAGGTCGAGCAGCAGCACGTCGAGGTCGCCCCAGAAGACGTCGCCCAGAAACTGCTGGAGGGCGCGGTGCAGCATCGGTCCGCGCCACACGACCGGCTGGTTCCCGGGCACGAACATGCCGATCGAGATGACCTTCACCTCGTGGGCGATGGGCGGCAGGATCATGTCGTCGACCTGCGTCGGCCGGTGCTCCACGCCGAGCATGCGCGGCACCGAGAAGCCGTAGACGTCGGCGTCGACGACCCCCACCCGCAGCCCGCTCTGGGCGAGGGACGCGGCGAGGTTCACGGTGATCGAGGACTTGCCGACGCCACCCTTGCCGGACGCCACGGCATACACGCGAGTCAGCGAACCGGGCTTGGCGAACGGGATCTCTCGCTCGGCGTTGCCACCACGCAGCTGGGTGCGCAGCGCAACGCGCTGCTCATCGCTCATCACCCCGAGGGTGACGTCGACGGCGGTCACGCCGGGCACCTTGGCCAGGGCCGCGGTGGTGTCCTTGGTGAGGGTGTCCTTCATGGGGCAGCCCGAGACGGTGAGCAGGATCGTCACCGCCACGCGGCCGGCGTCGTCGACCGTCACGCTCTCGACCATGCCGAGCTCGGTGACCGGCTTGCGGATCTCCGGGTCGATGACGGTCGTGAGCGCCTGGTGCAGGGCGTCGTCGGTCACCGTGGCGGGAGCGTCGGTCGGGCTGGGGGACATGCCCCCATGCTAGGTCGCGCCCTGGTCCTTCGAAGAACCGGTGGGGCCGCTCACGCTGTCATCTGCCTCACGTCGGCGGACCTCGAGCCCGCGGTCCTCGAGCTCGTCGAGCAGGCCCCGCAGCTCGGACCGCAGGAAGTCGCGGGTGGCGGCGTCGCCCATGGCGTGCCGCAGCGACGCCACCTCACGGGTGAGGTACTCGGTGTCGGCGAGGTTGCGCTCGTCGCGGGCCCGGTCCTGCTCCAGCGCCACGCGGTCTCGGTCGGCCTGGCGGTTCTGCGCGAGCAGGATCAGCGGCGCGGCATACGACGCCTGCAGGCTCAGCATCAGCGTGAGGAAGATGAACGGGTAGTTGTCGAAGCGCCAGTCCTTGGGCGAGACGAGGTTCCACGTCAGCCAGAAGACGACGAAGACCGTCATCGCGAGCAGGAACTGGGCGGTGCCCATGAAGCGCGCGAACTGCTCGCTCCACCTCCCGAACGTCTCCTGGTTCATGGCGGGTCGCGGCAGCAGGGCCCGACGGGACTCGCGGGGCTGGTCCAGCCGGCTGGAGGACATCCTCCGGTCGCGCTCAGCCATGGGTCACCTCGTGGCGCTCCTCGCGCCAGTCGTCGGGAAGGATGTGGTCGAGCACGTCGTCGACCGTGACGGCGCCGATGAGCCGGCCGTCGCCGTCGACGACGGGGACGCCGACCAGGTTGTAGGTCGCCAGCATGCGGGTGACCTTGCCGAGGGGAGCATCGGCACGCAGGGGTTCGATCTCCTTGTCGAGGATGCTGCCCACCGCGCCGTGCGGGGGTTCGCGCAGCAACCGCTGGATGTGCACCATGCCGAGGTACTTGCCGGTGGGAGTCTCGTGCGGCGTCCGGCAGACGTAGACGGTGGAGGCCAGGGCCGGCGAGAGCTCGACGCGGCGCACCACGGCCAGCGCCTCGGCGATGGAGGCCTCGGGACCGAGGATGACCGGCTCGGTCGTCATCATGCCGCCGGCGGACTCCTCGTCGTAGGTCAGCAGCCTGCGCAGGTCTGCGGCCTCGTCGGGCTCCATGAGCTGGAGCAGCTCCTCCTGCTTCTCCGCCGTGAGGTTGTGGAGCAGGTCGGTGGCGTCGTCGGGCTCCATCGCCTCGAGGACGTCGGCGGCGCGTCCCACGGGCAGCGTCTCGAGGATCTCGACCTGGTCGTCCTCCGGCAGCTCCTCGAGGACGTCCGCGAGCTTGTCGTCGGCCATCGCCTCGGCCACCTCGGCTCGACGCTTGGGCGACAGGTCGTGGATGACGTCGGCGAGGTCGGCGGACTTCAGGTCGTCATAGGTCTCGAGCAGCATCGCGGCCGACTGCCCGGCCGTGGACTGGTGTATGCCGGTGACGTCCTCCACGGGGACGAGCGCCGTGGCGCCACGGCGCCGCCGGAAGGCGCCGAGTGAGCTGCGGGCCGCGCCCTGCCGCACGTAGACCTTCGACATGGCCCAGTCGCGGCTGCGCTCGCGCTCGATCGCGACGTCCTCGACGGTCGCCTCGTAGGCGCCTTCTGGGTCGTTGACGGTGACCGGCCGCTCGAGGATCTCGGCCATCACCAGCACCTCGTTGGTGCGCTGCTCGAAGCGCCGCATGTTGACCAGTCCGGTGGTGATGACCTGACCACCGTCGACGGAGGTCACCCGGGTCATCGGCACGAAGACGCGGCGCCGACCGGGCACCTCGACGACCAGGCCGATGATGCGGGGACGGCGGCGAGAGGCCCCGAAGGTCACGACGACGTCGCGAACGCGCCCGACCTGGTCCCCGAGCGGATCGAACACGCTCAGGCTGGTCAGGCGGCCGACGAAGACGCGCGACGGAGTGCTCACGCCGCAAGGTTATCCGGCTGGTCAGCCGTCGTCGGGGAGGCGGTTGCCGCGCCGTCGGCGTGGTCGTCCGCGCCAGTGCCAAGGACGCCAGGTCGCCGTCGTGGCCTCGCTCGGCGGCACCGGCGCCGCACCCGACGTCGTGGGGTAGGAACCGGGCGCCTCCAGCGGGGCGCCGAAGGGCTGCAGGGCGCGCACGGTGCACTCGCGGGCCCACCGTTCCACCACGTCCTCGGTGCCACCGTCGTTGCGGGTGTTGAGGCGCCCTGCCTTGAGGGCTTCGGTGGCCGAGGACCACCGCTCGTCGGCAGGACCGATCTCGTGCACCGTCGCCTGCACGCTCAACAGCCGGCCGCCCGTGTCCTTGCTGCGCAGGATCAGCCGCACCTCAGGCGGCAACCACGGCAACGTCTGCTCGCCCGGGCCCGACACGGCATACACGGTCTCGTCCGCCCAGGCGTGCCAGAACGGCCACGCGCGGTCGTCCGGTGGCTGCACCCACATCAGCCCGGACTTGGTCGCGGCCTCGGCGAACAGGGCGGTGACGTTCAGGGGGGCGGCCTCGGGAGTGGTGGCGGCGGCGGGAGCGGCGGGAGCGGCGAGAGCGCTGGGAGCGGTGGGAGCGGTGGGAGCGCTGGCGTCAGCGGGCTCTCGCGCGGACTCGGTCACACGTGAACTGTGTCATAACCGCCACGGGACTGTCGCTGCTAGCGTCGCCGCGTGCGCAGCCCCAAGGACTTCTTCGCCCCGCTGGCGGTGGGTGCTCCGGCACCCCTCACCCAGGTGCCCTCCCGCCCGTCCCGGGTGATCCACTTCTTCGACCCGAGCAACGAGAAGATGGCCGCCAAGGTCCCGGCCATGGTCGGCACCGTCGACGTGCTGCTGGGCAACCTCGAGGACGCCGTCAAGGCGGACAGGAAGGAGGCGGCCCGCGCCGGGCTGGTGGCGATCGCCAAGGCGACCGACTTCGGCGACGCCACCCAGCTGTGGACCCGCGTCAACGCCCTCGACAGCCCGTGGGTGCTCGACGACCTCACCACCCTCGTGACCGAGATCGGCGACAAGCTCGACGTGATCATGGTCCCCAAGGTGCAGGGCCCGGAGGACATCCACTACGTCGACCGCCTGCTCGCCCAGCTCGAGGCGCGCGCCGGGCTCCAGCGGCCGATCCTCGTGCACGCCATCCTCGAGACGGCGCGCGGCGTGGCCAACGTCGAAGCCATTGCAGGCGCGAGCCCGCGCATGCAGGGGCTGTCGCTCGGGCCGGCCGACCTCGCTGCCGACCGCCGCATGAAGACCACCCGCGTCGGTGGCGGCCACCCCGGCTACCTCGTCCGCCAGGACCCGCCTGCGGGCGTGGAGGACGCCGTCAACGCCCCCCGCGCCACCTACCAGCAGGACCTGTGGCACTACACGATCGCCCGCATGGTCGACGCCTGCGCGATGCACGGGATCTTCCCGTACTACGGCCCGTTCGGGGACATCCAGGACGTCGTCGCGTGTGAGGACCAGTTCCGCAACGCGTTCCTCCTCGGCTGCGTGGGCACGTGGTCGTTGCACCCTGTGCAGATCGAGATCGCCAAGCGCGTCTTCAGCCCCTCCGCCGAGGACGTGGCGCACGCGCGCCGGGTCGTCGAGGCCATGGGCGACGGCACGGGCGCCGTCATGCTCGACGGCAAGATGGAGGACGACGCGTCACTCAAGCAGTGCCAGGTCATGCTCGAGCTCGCCGACCGCCTCGCGGCCTCCGACCCGCAGCTGGCCGCCCTGTATGCCGCGAAGCCGCCATCTGTTGATGTGGTGGCCCCCGAAGGCGCCGGTGCCTGAGGTGACGGTGACCCGCGAAGCCGGCGCCGCGGCATACCGACCGCGTCGTTCGGTCCTGTACATGCCGTCGTCCAACGAGCGGGCCCTGGAGAAGGCGAAGACCCTGCCCGTCGACGCGCTGATCCTCGACCTCGAGGACGCGGTGGCGCCCGACGCCAAGGAGCAGGCGCGCGACAACGCGTGCGCCGCCGTGCGGTCGGGCGAGTACGGCCGCCGTGAGCTGACGATCCGCGTCAACGCCCTCGGCACCCGGTGGCACGACGCCGACCTGCGCGCGGCCTGCGCGGCGGGTCCGGACGGGATCGTCGTCCCCAAGGTCGGCTCGGCCGACGAGGTGCGCGCCCTGGTCGCCGCCATGGAAGCGGCCGGGGCTCCCGAGCGCACCCGGTTGTGGGCCATGGTCGAGACGCCGGCGGCGGTGCTCCACGCCGAGGAGATCGCCCGCGCGTCCGACCGCCTGGCCTGCCTGGTCCTCGGCACCAACGACCTCTACAAGGAGCTGGGGGCGTCGTTCGCCCCTGGTCGCGCCGCCATCTCGGCCAGCCTGCAGCTGGTCCTTCTCGCCGCCCGGGCCGCCCGCGTCGCCGTGCTCGACGGGGTCTACAACGACGTCTTGGACGCCGACGGCTTCCGCGCGGAAGCCGGGCAGGGG
>NZ_JBFUEP010000076.1:0-5871 GCF_056403895.1 Pedococcus sp. P2_E5 | reverse complement strand
CAGGGGCAGCGACCTCAGGTGAGCTTGGCCAGGATCATCTCGCGAGCCTTGCCGGCGTCGGCCTGACCCCGCATCTCCTTCATCACCTGACCGATGAGGGCACCGGCGGCCTGGACCTTGCCGTCGCGCACCTTCTGGGCCACGTCGGCATTGGCCTCGATGACCTTGTCGACAGCCGCCTCGAGGGCGCCGTCGTCCTGCACCAGCTCGAGGCCACGCGCGTCTGCGACTTCGCTGGGCGTGCCCTCACCGTCGATGACCCCGTCGAGGACCTGGCGGGCCATCGAGTCGTTGAGCCGGCCGCCACGGACCAGTCCGTCGAGCTCGGCGATGTGGGCAGGGGTGACGCCGAAGTCCTCCACAGAGGAGCCCTCGACGTTCGCGCGACGGGCCAGCTCACCGGTCCACCACTTACGGGCACCGGCCGGGGTCGCGCCCGCAGCCACCGTCTCCTCGATCAGCGCGACCGCGCCGGCGTTCATGACGTCGCGCATCTCGAGGTCGCTGTAGCCCCACTCGGTCTGGAGCCGCTTGCGGCGCAGGCCAGGCGCCTCGGGCAGGGTGCCGCGCAGCTCCTCGACTGTCTCGCGGGTCGGGGCGACAGGGACGAGGTCGGGCTCGGGGAAGTAGCGGTAGTCCTCGGCGTCGGACTTCTCGCGGCCGCTCGTCGTGACCCCGGTGTCCTCGTGCCAGTGGCGCGTCTCCTGGGTGATCTTGTCGCCCTTGTCGAGGATCGCCGCGTGCCGGGTGATCTCGTAACGCACTGCCCGCTCGACGCTGCGCAGGGAGTTGACGTTCTTGGTCTCGGTGCGCGTGCCGAGTGGCACGTCGTCCTGGGCCTGGTCCCCTGTTGCCTTGGGGCGCAACGACACGTTGGCGTCGCAGCGGAGCGATCCCTGCTCCATCTTGACGTCGGAGACGCCGAGGGCGCGCAGCAGCTCGCGCAGCGCGCCGACGTAGGCCTTGGCCACCTCGGGCGCCCGCTCACCGGCACCGGTCAACGGCTTGGTGACGATCTCGATGAGGGGGATGCCGGCCCGGTTGTAGTCGACCAACGAGTGGTCGGCGCCGTGGATGCGTCCGGTGGCGCCACCGATGTGCAGCGACTTCCCGGTGTCCTCCTCCATGTGCGCGCGCTCGATCGCGACCCGGTAGACCGTGCCGTCGGACAGCTCGACGTCGAGGTGGCCCTCGAACGCGATCGGCTCGTCGTACTGGCTCGTCTGGAAGTTCTTCGGCATGTCCGGGTAGAAGTAGTTCTTCCGGGCGAACCGGCACCACTGCGCGATCTCGCAGTTGAGCGCCAGGCCGATCCGGATGGCCGACTCCACGGCCTTCTCGTTGACGACGGGCAGCGCGCCCGGCAGACCCAGGCAGACCGGGCAGACCTGGGTGTTGGGTTCGGCACCGAACTCGGTGGCGCACCCGCAGAACATCTTGGTCGCCGTGTTCAGCTCGACGTGCACCTCGAGACCCATCACGGGGTCGTAGCGCTCGAGCGCCTCGTCGTAGTCGACGATCTCCTCGGCGGTGGCCGTAGCGGTGTTCACAGTGGTCACGCTCCCTTCGCGGTCAGCTGGGGGGCCTTGGCCAGCAGCGAGCCGCCCCACCTGTCGACAAGCATCTTCTCCAGGGCGGCGCCCACGTTGTAGAGCCGCTCGTCCTTCGTCGCCGGCGCCAGGATCTGGATGCCGGTGGGCAGGCCGTCCTCGTCGGCGAGTCCGCTCGGCAGGGACATGCCGGGCACCCCCGCGAGGTTGGCGGGGATGGTCGCGACGTCCTGGAGGTACATCGACATCGGGTCGTCGAGCTTGTCGCCCAGCTTGAAAGCCGTGGTGGGCGCGGTCGGGCTGACCAGCACGTCGACCTGCTCGAACGCCGAGGTGAAGTCGTCCGCGATGAGGCGGCGGACCTTCTGGGCCTGGCCGTAGTAGGCGTCGTAGTAGCCGCTCGACAGGGCATAGGTGCCCAGGATGATGCGGCGCTTGACCTCGTCACCGAACCCGGCGTCGCGGGTGGCGGCCATGACCTGCTCGGCGCTGGGGTCGTCGATGCCCTCGGGCAGCACCCGCAGGCCGTAACGCATCGCGTCGAACTTGGCGAGGTTGGACGACGCCTCGCTGGGCAGGATGAGGTAGTAGGCCGCGAGCGCGTAGTCGAAGCTCGGGCACGACACCTCGACGACCTCGGCACCGGCCTCCTGGAGCAGGGCGACGGACTCGTCGAAGCGGGCGCGCACGCCGGCCTGGTAGCCCTCACCACCGAGCTCCTTGATCACCCCGACCTTGAGCCCTGTGACGTCCGCGCGGCGGGCCGCCTCGACGACCGAGGGCACCGGGGCGTTGATCGAGGTGGAGTCCATCGGGTCGTGTCCCCCGATGACCGAGTGCAGCAGGGCCGCGTCGAGGACGGTGCGCGTGCAGGGACCGGCCTGGTCGAGGCTGGAGGCGAGCGCCACCAGGCCGTAGCGGGACACCCCGCCGTAGGTCGGCTTGACCCCGACCGTGCCCGTGACCGACGCCGGCTGGCGGATCGAACCGCCGGTGTCGGTGCCGATCGCCAACGGCGCCTCGTATGCCGCGACCACGGCCGAGGAGCCGCCACCCGAGCCGCCGGGGATGCGCGTGAGGTCCCACGGGTTGTGGGTGGGGCCGTAGGCGGAGTGCTCGGTGGACGAGCCCATCGCGAACTCGTCCATGTTGGTCTTGCCGAGGATCGGCATGCCGGCCGACTTGAGGCGGGCCACGACGGTGGCGTCGTAGGGCGGGATCCACCCCTCGAGGATCTTGGAGCCGCAGGTCGTCGGCAGCCCCCGGGTGGCCATCACGTCCTTGACGGCGATCGGCACTCCGGCGAGGACATGCAGGTCCTCACCCGATGCCCGGCGCTGGTCCACGGCACGGGCCGCCCCGAGGGCACCCTCACCGTCCACGTGGAGGTAGGCGTGCACGTCGGCGTCGACGGCTGCGATGCGGTCGAGGTGGGCCTGCACGACCTCGACGGAGCTGAGCTCCCGGGAGCCGAGCGCGTGCGCGAGCTCGGCAGCGCTGAGGCGGGTGATGTCGGAGTTCACGGGTGGTGGTCCTCGGTCTGTCGCTGGTGGGGCGCGGACATGGGGTCGGCGGCGTGGGCCGCGGGTGGTGCGGGTGGTGCGCGGTCGGGCTCGGTCTGGCGTTGGCCCGTCAGTCCTCGTCGAGGATGCGCGGCACTGAGAAGCGCTGCTGCTCCTGCTCCGGGGCCCCGGACAGGGCGGCCTCGGCGCCGAGCGAGGGGCGGATCTCGTCCGGGCGGGTGACGTTGGTCAGCGGCAGCGGGTGCGACATCGGCTCGATGTCGTCCGCGGCGACTTCCTGCACCTTGGCGACGGACTCGAGGATGACGCCGAGCTCTCCGACCATCCGGTCGAGCTCGGCATCGGACAGGTCGATGCGGGCGAGGCCGGCGAGGTGCGCGACGTCGTCCCGGGACAGTGCGGACATGAGCGTCAGTCTAGGGGCGCGGTCCGGAGCGTGACGCATCGCTCATGTCGCGGCATACCCGCCTCGGCCTAGGCTGACGACCATGACTGGACTGCCCACCGAGCTCTTCACCGCCATCGACCACGTGGGGGTCGCGGTGCGCGACCTCGACGAGGCGATCGCCTTCTACCGCGACACCTACGGCATGACGCTGGCGCACCAGGAGGTCAACGAGGAGCAGGGCGTCCGCGAGGCGATGATGGCGGTCGGCGGCAGCGGGTCGCACATCCAGCTGCTGGCTCCCCTGTCGCCCGAGTCGACCATCGCGAAGTTCCTCGACCGCTCGGGGCCCGGCGTGCAGCAGGTGGCCTACCGCGTGGAGGACGTCCAGGCGGTCAGCCAGGTCCTGCGCGAACGCGGCCTGCGGCTGCTCTACGACGAGCCGCGGCGAGGCACCTCCAACTCGAGGGTGAACTTCATCCACCCCAAGGACGCCGGCGGCATCCTCGTCGAGCTCGTCCAGCCTGCCCACGAGACGCACTGAGACCCACTGGGGCGCGCCGCGTGAGGTAGGTCACCGCGTGACCGGAGTCTCACCGGGTATCCCGATTGCCTTACTCCGCAGTAGTTTCGGCTCCAGCCGTGCCGACGACGCCGAGGAGACAGACCCATGCAGGAAATCCGCGACGCCATCCTCTCCGGGGACCGCACCCCGGAGACGTATGCCGGGTTGTCCATTCCCGAGACCTATCGCGCCGTGACGGTGCACAAGGACGAGGTGGACATCTTCGAGGGCCTCACCACCAAGGAGAAGGACCCGCGCAAGTCCCTGCATCTCGACGACGTCCCGGTGCCCGAGCTGGCGCCCGGTGAGGCTCTCGTCGCCGTGATGGCCAGCGCGATCAACTACAACACCGTGTGGACCTCGATCTTCGAGCCGGTGTCGACCTTCGGGTTCCTCGAGCGCTACGGCCGCACCTCCGAGTTCGCCAAGCGGCACGACCTGCCCTACCACGTGGTCGGTTCCGACCTCGCCGGCGTCGTGCTGCGGACCGGACCCGGCGTCACCAAGTGGAAGCCCGGCCAGGAGGTCGTGGCGCACTGCCTGTCGGTCGAGCTCGAGGACGCCGAGGGCCACAACGACACCATGCTCGACCCGCAGCAGCGGATCTGGGGTTTCGAGACCAACTTCGGCGGGCTGGCCGAGCTGGCCATCGTCAAGTCCAACCAGCTGATGCCGAAGCCGGCCCACCTGACGTGGGAGGAGGCGGCTTCTCCCGGGCTGGTCAACTCGACCGCCTACCGCCAGCTGATCTCCAAGAACGGCGCAGCCATGAAGCTCGGCGACCGCGTGCTCATCTGGGGGGCATCCGGTGGCCTCGGCTCCTACGCCACCCAGATGGCGCTGTCGGGTGGCGCCACCCCGATCTGCGTCGTCTCCTCGCCGGAGAAGGCCCAGATCTGCCGCGACATGGGTGCCGAGCTGATCATCGACCGCAGCGCCGAGGGCTACCGCTTCTGGAACGACGACAACACCGCGCAGGACCCGCGGGAGTGGCAGCGGCTCGGCAAGAAGATCCGTGAGCTCACGGGCGGACACGACGTCGACATCGTCTTCGAGCACYCGGGGCGCGAGACCTTCGGGGCCAGTGTCTACGTCGCGCGCAAGGGCGGCACCATCGTCACCTGCGCCTCGACGTCGGGCTACATGCACGAGTACGACAACCGCTACCTGTGGATGAACCTCAAGCGGATCATCTCGAGCCACTTCGCCAACTACCGCGAGGCATGGGAGGCCAACGAGCTCATCAACCGTGGCCTCATCCACCCCACCCTCTCCAAGACCTACACGATGGACGAGGTCGGCCAGGCAGCGCTCGACGTGCACCGCAACGCCCACCAGGGCAAGGTCGGCGTACTCACCCTCTCCCCCGAGGCCGGGCTCGGCGTGACCGATGCCGAGATGCGGGCCTCCCTGCTCCCGCAGATCGACCGGTTCCGCAACACCTGACCTGCGGCGATGCCCCGACGCCGCAACGCCGTGCCATAGGCTCGGACCCATGTCAGCCCTGGACCGGTGGCGTGAGTTCCGGCGCGCACAGCGCGCCGCCCTGCTCGCCAGCAACCACCCGCACCAGGCCGCGGAGTCCGAGACGAGATTCTCGCCGACCGGCCTGCTCGCGGACATCCTGCCGGGCGGCCGGTCGAGCGACGACGCGGATGCCGCTGCCGGTGCCGGTGCCGGTGCCGGTGCGGCGACGGCCACGGCCACGGCCACGGCCGACCGCCAGCGGGCAGTGGACGCTGACGGGCGCCCTGACCGAGACCGCGACCAAGGACTCGACGACGGGCGCGACGAGGGGGACGAGGCAGGGGACCAAGGGCGTGGCCGTGACCAGGGTCAGGACCAGGG
>NZ_JBFUEP010000075.1:0-6037 GCF_056403895.1 Pedococcus sp. P2_E5 | reverse complement strand
GCTCGGGGGTGAGGTTTGCGAACTCGTACTGCACGATGCGAGCCACCCGGAAGTGCTCGGCGTGCCAGGTCGCGAACCGCCCCATGATCGCCCGCAGTGCCTCGGTCGGGGAGCCGGCACCGCTCGCGGCCGCCAGCAGCATGTCGCGGGCGACCTCGTGGCCCTCGCGACTGAGCTGGTAGAGCAGCTCCTCCTTTGAGGAGAAGTGGACGTAGACACCTGCGGGGGACAGCCCGGCCCGCGACGCGATGTCTCGCGTGGTGGTCGCGTGGAAGCCCCGGTCGGCGAACGCCTCGGCCGCTGCTTCGAGCAGTCGGTGGGGCGCGTCCGTGACGGCGTCGTTCGACAACGCAGGCACGGTGCGTAGGGGGCTGGACATGGTTGACAGCATGCCCCAGTCATCGCACACTAAGCAAGCGCTTAGTCACCTTGGAGGAATGTCATGCCCCGCAATGTGTACGGTCCCGACCACGAGTCCTTCCGCAGCTCCGTCCGCGAGTTCGTCGAACGCACGCTGAAGCCGCGTGCCGAGCAGATGCTCGAGGTGAAGTCGGTCGACCGCGACATCTGGAAGGAAGCCGGCAAGCAGGGGCTGTTCGGCCTCGACATCCCGGAGGAGTTCGGCGGTGCGGGTGCCGATGACTACCGCTTCAACGCCATTGCTGCCGAGGAGATCGCCGGCTTCAACTTCGCCGTGTCGTCCTGCTTCGGGATCCACTCCGACGTGTGCCCGCCCTACATCGTCGACCTCGGCACGCAGGAGCAGAAGGAGCGCTGGCTGCCGGGCATGGCCAACGGTGATCTCATCTGCGCCATCGCGATGACCGAGCCGTCGGGTGGTTCCGACCTCGCAGCCCTCAAGACCACCGCCGTGCGCGACGGCGACGACTGGCTGCTCAACGGCTCCAAGACCTTCATCACCAACGGCTACCAGGCGGACCTGGTCATCGTCGCCGCCCGGACCGACCCCACCAAGGGCGCCAAGGGCATCACCCTGTTCATGGTCGAGGCGGGCATGGAGGGCTTCAGCCGTGGTCGCAAGCTCGACAAGGTCGGGCAGGAGGAGGCGGACACCTCCGAGCTCTTCTTCGAGGCCGTGCGCGTCCCCGACGCCAACCGGCTGGGCGCCGAGGGTCTCGGCTTCATCTCGATGATGCAGCGCCTGCCCCAGGAGCGGGTCGGAGCGGCGGTGGCCAACACCGCCCACGCCTTCCAGATCTTCCGCGAGACCGTCGAGTACACCAAGGAGCGCAAGGCGTTCGGCCAGCCCGTGGGCTCGTTCCAGCACAACAAGTTCAAGATGGCCGAGCTGCAGACCAAGCTCGAGGTCACCCAGGCCTACGTCGACGACTGCATCGCGGCGCACGCAGAGCAGAAGCTCAGCGCCGTCGACGCGGCGAAGGCGAAGTGGTGGTCCGCCCAGGTGCAGAACGACGTCCTCGACGAGTGCGTCCAGCTCTACGGTGGCTACGGCTTCATGAACGAGTACCGCGTGGCCCGCGCCTGGCGCGACGCCCGGGTCTCGAAGATCTGGGCAGGGTCGAACGAAATCATGAAGGAGCTCATCGGCCGCGACCTCGGGCTCTGAGGTGACCGCGGGACAGGGGGTCCACGAGGGCACGGTCGCGATCGTCACCGGCGCCTCGCGAGGTATCGGGCTCGGCATCGCCGAGAAGCTGGTGGCCGAGGGTGCCCGCGTCGTGATCACGGCACGCAAGCCCGAGGCGCTGGCCGAGGCCGTCGAGCACCTCGGCGGGGAGTCGAAAGCCGTTGGTGTGGCAGGAAATGCCGCAGACGAGGCACACCAGGACGAGGTGATCCGGGTCGCTCACGAGCGGTTCGGAGGACTCGACCACCTGGTCAACAACACCGGCATCAACCCGGCCTACGGCCCGATGCTCGACGCTCCGCTCGACGTCGCCCGCAAGATCATGGACGTCAACGTGCTGGCCGCCTTCTCGTGGATCCAGAAGGCCGTCACCGCGGGGCTGGGCCGAGGCGATCGACCAGGAGCGGTGGTGAACGTCGCGTCCATCGCCGGGCTCGGCGCCACCGGCACCATCGGTTGGTATGCCGTGAGCAAGGCCGCGCTGATCCACCTCACCGTCGAGCTGGCCTACCAGCTCGGACCCGCCATCCGGGTCAACGCCGTCGCCCCGGCGATCGTGAAGACCCAGTTCGCCCAGGCCCTCTACGAGGGCCGGGAGGAGAAGGTCGCCGCGGCCTACCCGTTGAAGCGGCTCGGCGCGCCGGAGGACGTCGCGGGAGCCGTGTCCTTCCTGCTGTCCCGTGACGCGAGCTGGGTCACCGGGCAGACCCTCGTCGTCGACGGTGGCGTCACGCTCGGGGGCAGCCTGTGAGTCCTGACCTGACAGGGCGCGGGGTCATCGTGACGGGTGCGGGCAGGGGGATCGGCGCTGCCTACGCCAAGGCGTTCGTGGCCGCGGGCGCCACGGTCGTGGTCAACGACCTCGACGCGGAGGCAGCGGAGTCCACCGCCCGCGAGCTCGGGGCCTTCGCCTGCCCCGGTGATGCCTCGAGCGAGGCGGGTGTCACGGCGCTGGTCGCCGCAGCCCGTGACCACGTGGGCGAGATCGAGGTGTTCTGCGCCAACGCCGGCGTGGCCCGCGGTGGCACCGAGGCAGTGGACGAGAAGGCCTGGGAGGTGTCGTGGAACGTCAACGTGATGGCCCACGTCCGTGCCGCCAAGCTGCTCGTCCCTCAGTGGCTCGAGCGGGGGAGCGGCACGTTCGTCGCGACCGTCTCCGCGGCGGGCCTGCTCTCCATCCCGGGTGCGGCTCCCTACGCCGTGACCAAGCACGCCGCCCTGGCCTTTGCGGAGTGGCTATCGATGACGTACGGCGACAAGGGGATTCGGGTCCATGCCGTGTGCCCCCAGGGGGTGCGCACCGACATGCTGTGGAACTCCGGTTCTGCCGGCAGGGCCCTCATGGAGCCGGGCGCGGTCGACCCCGATGACGTCGCGCGCGACCTCTTCACCGCGATGGACGACGGACGGTTCCTCGTCCTGCCCCACCCCGAGGTCGCCGAGATGTATGCCGGTCGGGCAGCCGACCCCGACCGCTGGCTTGCCGGAATGCGCCGGATGGCGGCCGCCCTCCCGGCGGTGACGATGGGCACCGACTGACAGCCGGGGCACCGACTGACACCATGGGCACGACCGACACTGACACTGACACCAGGAGACTCCGTGAAGGCGTGGCAGGTCACCTCCCTCGGCGAGCCGGCTGACGTGATGTGGTTGACCGACCGCCCACAGCCGCGCGTCCAGCCCGGCCACCTGGTGGTCCGCGTGCTGGCCGTTGCCCTGAACTTCCCGGACGTGCTCATGGCACGCGGTCACTACCAGGTGCGACCGGACCTCCCGTACACCCCGGGCGTCGAGGTCTGCGCCGAGGTGCTCGAGGTGGGCGAAGGCGTCACGGGGTTCGCCGTGGCCGACCGGGTCGTGGGCACCACGGCAGTCCCCCACGGCGGGTTGGCCCAGGTGTGCCTCATGCCCGCGACCGGCGCCTTCGCGGCACCGCTGTCGCTCTCCGACGCCGAGGCGAGCGCCCTGACGATCGGCTACCAGACGGCATACGTGGGGCTGGTCCGTCGGGCTGCCCTGCAGGCCGACGAGACGCTCCTGGTGCACGCCGCCGCGGGAGGCGTCGGCCTGGCCGCGGTGCAGGTCGGCAAGGCCCTCGGTGCGCGGGTCGTCGCCGTGGTCGGCAATGCCACGAAGGCGGACGTCGCCCGCCAGGCGGGGGCGGACGTCGTGGTCGACCGCTCCGCCGGCGACCTCGTGGCGGCCCTCAAGGAGGCGGTGGGGCCCGACGGTGCCGACGTCGTGTTCGACCCGGTGGGTGGTGCCGCCTTCGAGGCGTCGACCAAGGTCATCGCCTTCGAGGGGCGGATCGTCGTCGTGGGCTTCACCAGCGGGGCCATCCCGTCGCCGGCACTCAACCACGCCCTGGTCAAGAACTACTCGATCCTGGGTCTGCACTGGGGGCTCTACCTCCAGAGGGACCACGTCGTGGCTGAGGCTGCCCACATCCAGCTGAGGAAGTGGGCATCCACGGGAGCCATCAAACCCCTTGTCTCCCAACAGGTGCCGTTCGAGGATGCGCGCAGTGCCCTCACCCGGCTCGGGGCCGGAGAGAGCACTGGACGCATCGTGGTGCTCGGCGCCTGACGTCCGCTGCGGACAGGCGCCCGCTCAGCCCGCGAGCCCCTGGGCGACCTTCTCGAGGGCGTCGTAGGAGTCGTTGAGCCCGACCTCCATGCCGGAGGCGAGCACCATCTCGACGGTCTCGGGGGAGTCGTACGTGATCACGGCCCGAAGCGTCGTCAGGCCGTCCTGCTCGGTGAAGGTCGACTCGATGAGCGACGGCGGGCTCTGGATGTTGTCGAAGATCTCGGTGTGCACGAGACGGTCCGGCGGGTCGAGCTCGCGGTACTCGCCGGAGAACGACACCTCCTGGCCCCCCGGGGTCACCTGGGCGAAGTGCCAGCGACCCCCGACGCGGAGGTCGACCTCGCAGATGGTGACCTCGCCGTGGCCGGCGCCCCACCACTGGCGGATGTGCTCGGGGTTGGTCATCGCCTCGTAGATCAGGGCTGCGGGGGCGGCGAAGGTCCGCGTGATGACCAGCTCGCTTCCCTCGTGGGTGACGGTGGCGCGCTGGTTGGTTTCGGCAGCGGTGTTGCTCATGGCTTCTCCTCGTGGGGTGAGGTGGTGGGTGTGTCGCGGTGTGCAACCGGGGAGGCGGCTCCCTGGATGCGGGTGAGGTAGGCGTCGAGGTGGTCGAGGTTGGCCTCCCAGTGGCGGCGGTACTCCTCGAGCCACGACGTCGCGCTCTTCAGTGGCGTGGCGGTGATCCGGCAGTGGCGCCGCTGCCCGTCACGGTCCTTGGCGATCAGCCCGGCCCGCTCCAGCACGGACAGGTGCTTGGAGATGGCCGGCAGGGTCATGGCGAACGGCTCCGCGAGCTCCCCGACCGTGAGGTCGCCCCCGGCGAGGCGCTCGAGGATGGCGCGTCGCGTGGGGTCCGCCAAGGCGGCGAAGGTGGTGCTGAGCGGGTCGTGGTCCATGATCCTTAACCGATCGGTTTATTAACTGCTAAGGAAACTATCAACCCGAGGGCGTCCGGCTGTCAAGGGGTATGCCGCGTGCCCGGCGTAGCGTGGGCGCGTGCCGGGAACCCGCAGCCAGGACCTCAAGCCCTGGCTGCGCGCCCTCTTCGCGCTCCCGAACGCGTTGTACGCCAACGGTTTCGGCTGGATCCTCGGCCACCGCTTCCTGCGGCTCACCCATACCGGCCGACGTAGTGGAGAGCGCTTCAGCGTCGTCGTCGAGGTGGTGCGCTACGACAGGTCGACCGGTGAGGCGACCGTGGTGTCCGGCTACGGAAGGAGCGCCGACTGGTTCCGCAACCTCGAAGCCGGCGGGCCCGCCGCGGTGGACTTCGGACGCGGACCCAGGCGCGCGGCATACCGGGTCCTGGGGCTCGAGGAGGCGGAAGGGGTCTATGCCGCCTATGAGCGGCGCAACCTGCTCATCGCGCCGCTGGTGCGGTGGACGCTGACCGTCCTGCTCGGCTGGCGGTACGACGGGAGCGCCGTGGCCCGCCGGCGCATGGTCGCCGAGCTCCCGATGGTCGCCCTCCGACCGTCGTCGAGCGGAACCGCACGGCCGAGCGGAACCGCACGGCCGAGCGGAACCGCTCAGCCGAGCCGAAACGCTCAGTCGAGCGGGCCACCCGCGACGTAGATGACCTGGCCCGAGACGAAGCCGGCGTCCTCGGAGCAGAGGAACGCGATGGTGGCGGCGATGTCCTCGGGCTGGCCGACCCTCTGCACGGGGATCGCCGCGGCCGAGTGGGCGATGAAGTCCTCGAACGAGACGCCGAGCCGCTCGGCCGTCATCTTGGTCATCTCGGTCTGGATGAACCCCGGCGCCACGGCGTTCGCGGTCACCCCGAACTTCCCGAGCTCGATGGCCAGGGTCTTGGTGAAGCCCTGCAGTCCCGCC
>NZ_JBFUEP010000074.1:0-6702 GCF_056403895.1 Pedococcus sp. P2_E5 | reverse complement strand
CCACCGTGCTCAGCGGCTTGCTCGGCGGCTCGATCGGCGCCCTGGTCGACACCCTGGTCCACGCCTTGGCCCACGCCCTGCCACCCCGCCGTCGCGCTGGCCACGCCCAGCGAGTCGTGGATCGCGTCGCGGGCAGACAGCAACAGCCGCCGATCGGCCTGGCTGAAGTCGCGGGGTTCGTCGTTCAGGACGCAGATGGTCCCGAAGACGGCACCGTCGGGCCAGTAGACAGGGAACCCGAGATAGGCCAGCAACCCGAGTCGCGCGTCGGGGTTCTCGACCCACTCCGCCTCGCTGCGGCTGTCTGCCACCACGAGCTCTGCCTGACGGGTGATGACGTACTCGCACAGCAGGCCCGGCTCGAGACTCAGCCGCTCGCCCGGGTCGTAGTAGCCCTGGTCGAGGCTGGGTGCGGTCATCTCGATCCCACCGTCATCCGTGCACCGGGTCACGAGCCCCAGCTTCACGTTCATCGACCGTGCGAGGACGGTCATCAACAAGCGCCACGACGCCACCGTCTCCTCTGACGGCGCCCGCGTGGTTACCGACTCCTGGTCCGGCATCTCCTGATCCCCCTGCATCGAGTTGTCTCCCCACCCGTCCAGGTACCCACAGCGGCCCGCACCGCCGTGGCACCAAGACAGGTATTTCCCCCCGTGTGTGGGGAGTTCTCGGCAGCCACGCTGGAGTTGTCCGTCAGCACCACGGCTGGTCCACAACTCGACAGAGACTGCACAACGTGTCGACCGGCCGCAGCCTGAATCCCCAGACGGCCCGGGTCGACATGCCGGAGGCGGGTGCGGCGACCATCGCCCCCTCGAGCTGGTTGCCTCACCCGTCCTCCCCTTCCGGGGTGCCCGGGGTCGGTATGCCGTCCGCTTGCGTACCGGCCCGCCACCCCTGCAGACGCTCAACAACCAGTCCAGAACCTAGCCCCGCCGCGCGGCTATCGGCAACCACCACCGCCGGAGCAGCCGCGGACTCCCCGCCGTCCCGGACCCTTCCGGACGCCTTGACGAGGAAGGACCTGATGCCATCGCTACCCCTCGGTCGGGGCGCGCCACAACCCCCGCGCAGCACCGAGGCCGCCCCGCGGCACGATGCTGACGCCGCGCTGCACGATGCCGACGTCGCGCAGCACGATGCTGACGTCGAGGAGGCTGACGCGGCCCTGATCGAGGCGGTCAGGGCGGGCGACGAGACCGCCACGGCGACCTTGTACACGCGCTACCACGCGTCGGCGCTGAGGGCAGCGAGGGGCATCGCCGGGCACGGGGTGGCCGAGGACCTCGTCTCCGAGGCCTTCACCAAGGTGCTCGTGGCCATCCTCCACGGGGCCGGTCCGCAGCGCGCGTTCCGCCCCTATCTGGTCGCGACGATCCGCAACCTCTACGTCGACGGAATCCGCCGGAGCGCCCGGGAGTTCCTGGTCGACGACCCTGACGTCCTCGACAATGCGGAGCCCGATGGTGCCGAGGCGTTCGTGGAGCACAGCGTGATGATGGATGTGCTTGCGACCCTCCCGCCCCGATGGCGGGAGATCCTGTGGCGGACCGTGGTGCTGGGCGAGCCCTTGGGTGTGGCGGCCGCCAGGATGGGCCTGAACCCCAATGCGGCCGCCGCGCTGAACTTCCGGGCGCGGGGTGGCCTGCTCAAGGCCTACCGGGAGGCCCACGAGCAGGAGACGGGCTAGGCAACGACCTCGGGTCAGCGCACGACCTTGAAGTTGAACTGCCCCGTGCCCAGCGCACCCATGAGGCGGAGCCACAGGGGCAGGAGCATCTCGGCACCGCGAGCGGTCTCCAACGCGCCGAGGTCGATGACGTCGTCGTGCCCGAAGGACTCCAACAGCTCGACGACCTGGGCCTTCGCGTCCGCGTCGTCACCCGACACGAAGACGGTGCTCGACTGACCGAGCGACTGGGGGTCGACCATCAGCGAGGCGGTCAGGGTGTTGAGGGCCTTGACGACCTTGGCCCCGGGATACGCGCGCTGCACCTGCTCGGCCAGGGAGTCGGTGTCCTTGACCAACAGGGTGGGCGGGAAGCCGGCCGAGAAGTCCAACGCGTTGGCGATGTCGAGCAGCACCTTGCCCTTGAGGTTGTCGGCTCCGGCACGGTCGAGGACGTCGAACGTGACCGCACCGGAGGAGGCGTTGACGACCAGGCTGGCCCCGGCTGCGGCGTCGGCGAAGGTGGTCAGCTCCACGCCGGGGTGAGCGGCGTGCCAGGTCCCGAAGGGTGGGTTGCCCATCTGGTCGGGGTCGACCCGGGCCGTGGTCGCCGCAGGGTCACGCGTGCCGATCGCGACTGAGTGGCCCAGCTCGTCGAGTCGGCCGGCGATCGCCCGGCCGACGGCGCCGGTGCCGAGAACTGCGATATCCATGCGGAGATAGTAGGCACGGACGTCCCAGCCGTGGCCTGCACACAACGAAGAAGGACCCCCGACAAAGCGTTGGGGGTCCTTCTTCGTTGTGTGCGCGAGGGGGGATTTGAACCCCCACGCCCTTTCGGACACTGCGACCTGAACGCAGCGCGTCTGCCGTTCCGCCACTCGCGCGTGGGAACGGCCAATTGTGGCGTACGCCCCCCGCGTTCGCCAAACTGGCCCCTCGCGCCCCTGAGGACGTGGCCACGAGGACCGTCGGCCCCCTTCGACGCGGCGCGCATGACCAGTCTGCCCAGACCAGCCCGTTACGATCGGGAGCAGACGTGACCAGACATCGCAGGGCAACAGGTGAGGAGGTGCGAGCAGTGGGTCTGTTCGACCGGGTCGAGCAACGCCTCGAACGCGCCGTCAACGGTGCCTTCGCCCGTGCCTTCAAGTCCGAGGTCCAGCCGGTGGAGATCGCCTCCGCGATCCGCCGCGCCATGGACGACCGCGCCGCCGTCCTCGGCCAGGGCCGGACCATCGTGCCCAACCTGTTCACCGTGGAGCTCTCCGACACCGACTACGAGCGGCTCGGTGGCTACGACGAGGAGCTCGAGAACGAGCTGATCGCCGCCGCCCAGGAGCACGCCGAGTCCCAGCGCTACCAGCCCGGCGGTCCCCTGCAGGTGAACTTCGCGAGCGCCAACGACCTCGAGACCGGGGTCTTCCGCCTCCGCACCTCCACCGCCCGGCGGCCCGGAGCCGCCCCCAAGCGGGGCGAGGAGGGGTATGCCGCGACGCCGGCTCCCAGCCCCGCCGCACCGCCCGCGCCCACGCCGGCCGCACGCCCACGGCATACCGAGGACGACGGGTTGGAGGCGACGCAACGACAGGCTCCCGTCCCCCCGCCGGCCCAGCAGCGCCGGGTCAACCCGGCCGATCGCCCGTGGCTGGACGTCGACGGCGAGCGCTACCCGCTGATGGGCGCCATGACCGTGCTCGGCCGCGACGACAGCGCCGACATCATCCTCGACGACCCGGGAATCTCCAGGCAGCACAGCGAGATTCGCGTGACCAACGACGGGCCGCACCTCGTCGCGAGCATCCGCGACATGGGCTCGACCAACGGCACGTTCGTCAACAGCGAACGCATCACCAGTCAGCGCCTGTCCGACGGGGACCGGATCACGGTGGGGCGCACCTCCGTCATCTACCGCGCCGGGCGGCGGTGAACGCCACGCATGAGTGAACTCACCCTCACGATCATCCGCCTCGGGCTGCTCGTCCTCCTGTGGATCTTCGTCTTCAGCGTCGTCGGTGTGCTCCGCGGAGACATCTACGGCACCCGCGTCGTCAGTCGCACGCCTCGCAAGCCCGCGCCCGCAGCCCGGCAGCCCGACTCCCGATCGGCCGCGCCCGCGAAGCCGGCCAAGCGGCAACCCCACTCCACCGTGCCGCACTCCCTCGTGGTCACCCAGGGGCCACTCACCGGCACCAGCCTGCCCCTGCGTCAGGCCGGCACGATCATCGGTCGCAACCCCGAGTGCGCCTTGATCCTCGACGACGACTTCGCGAGCGGCCGCCACGCCCGGATCTTCCACCGCGACAACGCCTGGTTCGTGGAGGACCTCGGCTCCACCAACGGCACCTTCGTCGGCACGGAACGACTGACCGGCCCCGTCCGGGTCGAAGCAGGCAGCACCCTGCGGATCGGCAAGACCGTCATCGAGCTGCGGCGTTAGGTAGCCACGACGATGCCCTTCGCCTTCCACTACGCCGCGCGCTCCGACGTCGGCATGGTCCGTTCGGAGAACCAGGACTCCGGCTATGCCGGGCCGCGCCTGCTGGCGATGGCCGACGGCATGGGCGGGCACGCCGGCGGTGACATCGCGTCGTCCACCGTGATCGGCGCGCTCGTCGACCTCGATGGTGAGGCCCTGGGCAGCAGTGAGGCGAGTTCGGCTCTGCTGCAACGGATCACGGCTGCCAACCACCAGCTCGCCGAGATCGCCAAGGCCGAGCCGGCGCTGCAGGGCATGGGCACCACGCTGATCGCGATCCTGCGGTCCCACAACAAGCTCGTCCTCGCCCACATCGGCGACTCCAGGGCCTACCTCGCCCGCGAGGGCAAGCTCACCCAGATCACCAAGGACCACTCCTTCGTCCAGAGCCTCGTGGACGAGGGACGGATCACCGAGGACGAGGCCATCGGGCACCCGCAACGCTCACTGGTGACCCGGGTCCTCACCGGACAGCACGACGACGAGCCCGACGTGACCGTCCGCGAGGCCCGCATCGGCGACCGTTACCTCATCGCGTCCGACGGCCTCACCGACTACGTCGCCGGCGACACCATCGCCGAGATGGTCCTCGCCGGACAGGCCCCGGGACCCACGGCCGAGCGTCTCGTGGACCTCGCCCTCAAGGCCGGCGCCCCCGACAACGTCACGATCGTCATCGGTGACGTCGTCGACCTCACCAAGGTCACCGCGCCGCCGACCCAGCCCCAGATCGTCGGGGCGGCCGCCACCCGCACCCGGAGTGGCACCCGACCGATCCCGGTGACCCCCGCGGCGAAGGCCGCTGCCCTGTCCCGCGAGGCCGCGGGTCAGAGCGATGACGAGGACGGCCAGGACGTCACCCTCGCCGAAGAGGGGCCCGCCTCCGGACCAGCCCGGTGGCTGCGTCGCCTCGCCCTGCTCGGCTTGGTGCTCATCGTCTTCGGCGGTGGCGCGTATGCCGCGTACGCCTGGTCCCAGCACCAGTACTTCGTGGGTGCCCACCAGGGCAATGTCGCCATCTACCAAGGGGTTTCGCAGGACCTCGGACCGGTCAAGCTGTCTCACGTCGAGACGCAGTCCGACGTCCTCGTGGCCGACCTCCCCGACTTCGAGCGCCAGCAGGTGCAGCAGACCATCGCCAAGGACTCGCTGGCCGACGCGCGGGCCCTGCTCAACCGCCTGCGCACCGACGCACTTCGGTGCGCGGCGAGCCGGGCCACCGGCGGCGCCTGTGACGACTCCAGCACCCCGACGCCCTCCACGACCACGAGCACCACCACGGCGCCGACCACGGCTGCGACCACGACGACGAGATGACCACCGTTTCGAGCTTCGCCCCCCGCACCCGCCGCAACGTCGAGCTGGTGCTGCTCCTGCTGGCCGTGAGCATCGTTGTCCTGGCCTACGTCAACGTCGGGCTCTCCGTCTCGGGCGCCTTCCCCCCGGGCCTGGTCACGCACGGTGCCGGCCTGCTCGTCATCTCCGTCGCCTTCCACCTGCTGCTGCGGTGGAAGGCGGCGTATGCCGACCCCCTCCTCCTCCCGATCGTCACGCTGCTGAACGGGTTGGGGCTGGTCATGATCCACCGCCTCGACATCGCCGAAGGACGTGACATCAGCGAAGGCCTGGCCCTGCGCCAGCTCACCTGGAGTGCGCTGGCCGTGGCGATCGCGGCAGTCGTGCTGTGGTTCCTTCGCGACCACCGGATGCTGCGGCGCTACACGTTCACCGCCGCCGTCGTCGGTTTCGGGCTGCTGATCCTGCCGCTGGTCCCCGGCATCGGTCGCACCGTCAACGGGTCACGGATCTGGATCGGGCTGGGGCCGTTCACGTTCCAGCCCGGTGAGGTCGCCAAGATCGTGCTCGCCGTGTTCTTCGCCGGCTACCTCGTGCAGACCCGCGACGCACTGTCGCTCGCAGGGCGCAAGGTGCTCGGGTTCACCTTCCCGCGGGGCCGGGACCTCGGGCCGATCATCGTCGCCTGGGTGCTGAGTCTCCTCGTGCTCGTCTTCGAGAAGGACCTCGGCTCGTCGCTGCTGCTGTTCGGGCTGTTCGTGTCCATGCTCTACGTCGCCACGGAACGCACCTCGTGGATCGCCATCGGCATGACGTTGTTCTGCGGCGGGGCCTATCTCGCCTTCCTCCTGTTCGGGCACGTCCAGCAGCGGGTGCACCTGTGGCTCGACCCGTTCGCCCCCGACCAGTCGGACCAGGTGGCCAAGGGCCTGATGGGCATGGCCGCCGGTGGCCTGCTCGGCACGGGCCTGGGTCGTGGGCGTCCCGACCTCACCTACTTCGCCGAGTCGGACTTCATCATCCCGAGCTTCGGCGAGGAGCTCGGCCTCATCGGCCTGTTCGCACTCCTGGTGCTCTACGTGCTCCTGGTCGAGCGCGGGCTGCGGACCGCGCTCGGAGTGCGCGACGGTTTCGGCAAGCTGCTCGCCGCCGGGCTGGCGTTCTCGGTGGCCCTCCAGTGCTTCGTCGTCGTCGGCGGCGTCACCCGGGTCATCCCGCTGACCGGCCTGACCATGCCGTTCCTGTCCTACGGAGG
>NZ_JBFUEP010000073.1:0-7350 GCF_056403895.1 Pedococcus sp. P2_E5 | reverse complement strand
GCCCTCACCTATGTGCCCACCTCCCCCGCGTAGGGTCGAGCGGGTGACCACCCCTCTCTGGATCGAGCTCGACGGCGTCGTCAACATGCGTGACGTCGGAGGCCTGCCGACCGCGGACGGTGGTCGGGTCGCCACCGGACGGCTGCTGCGGTCGGACAACCTCCAGGACCTCACCGACGCCGACATCGACGACCTCGTCGAGCGCATCGGCGTGACCGACGTCGTCGACCTGCGCAGCAACGTCGAGGTCCAGCTCGAGGGACCGGGGCCGTTGCGTGCACGCGACCTCACGCACCACCACCACTCACTCTTTCGCGACGACGTGCGGGAGGTGACGGCAGCAGAGGCGCTGGTCCTCCCCTGGTCCAAGGCCGCCCAGGCGGCAGTCGACGCCGAGCCGCGCCTCGACGACGACTACTGGGCGAGCCACTACCTCGGCTACCTCGCCCACCGACCCGACTCGGTCAGCGCTGCCCTGCAGGTGGTGTCGCGGAGCCGCGGCGCGACGATCGTGCACTGCGCCGCCGGCAAGGACCGCACCGGCACCGTCGTCGGGCTGGCGCTGTCCGTGGCCGGCGTGAGCGACGAGGACGTCGTCGCCGACTACGTCGCCACCGGTGAACGGATCGAGCGCGTCATGGCCCGGTTGATGGCTCGCCCTGCCTACGGCGAGGTGCTGGCCGGACAGCCGCCGGACCACCACCGTCCCAAGCCGGAGACGATGCAGCGCATCCTCAGCGTGCTGGCCGAGCGGTACGGCGGCGCGAGCGGCTGGCTCCTGGCCCAGGGCTGGGGCGAGGACGACGTCGACGCCCTGCGGGCGAGCCTGCGCGCCTGACCCAGCCAGGCGGCATACCCCCGTGGTGCTGCCGGCGGCGGCTCAGCGAGTCGGCTTGTCGGTCACCCAGAGTCGGATCGTGCCCTGCACCACCGCGGTGCCGTCGTCCCGAACTCCCTTGACCCGCACCGGGATCTCCACATCACCTTCGCGAGCCCAGTCGGCCGGGTCGGTCTCCGCGACGCACGTGATGTCGGTGGTCGCCTTGGCGGTGTACTCCACCTCCATGCCCTTGGGAATCCAACGGCGCGACGGCGGGATGGTCGCCTCGGCGAGGGCGCCCATCGCTGCCTCGAGGCCGTTGCAGATCGCGATGACGTGGACGGTGCCGATGTGGTTCTGCACTCGGCGACGCTTCTTGATGGTCAGCTCGGCGCGGTTGGGTCCGAGCTCGACGAACCGTGGGCGTGCGGTGCGGAAGTAGGGCGCCGCCTGTTCGAAGACGAGCGAGAAGAGGCGCTTGCCCTGGGGGTATGCCGTGAGCCGTCGGTACAGCGCGTAGGTGTCGACCATGCCCGCATGTTACCCGACAGTAACTGAGCGGCGAGGGCGGCGGGCTACTTCTTGGTGACGGCGTCGTTGGACAACGCGGCGATGAAGGCCTCGGGCGGCACCTCGACGCTGCCGATGTTCTTCATCCGCTTCTTGCCGGCCTTCTGCTTCTCGAGCAGCTTGCGCTTGCGGCTGATGTCGCCGCCGTAGCACTTGGCGAGCACGTCCTTGCGGATCGCACGGATGTTCTCGCGGGCGATGATGCGCGAGCCGATCGCGGCCTGGATCGGCACCTCGAACTGCTGGCGCGGGATGAGCTCCTTGAGCTTGCCCGCCATCATGACGCCGTAGGCGTACGCCTTGTCCTTGTGGACGATCGAGCTGAACGCGTCGACCGTCTCACCCTGGAGCATGATGTCGACCTTGACCAGGTCGGCGACCTGGTCACCGTCGGGCTCGTAGTCGAGCGAGGCATAGCCGCGGGTGCGCGACTTGAGCTGGTCGAAGAAGTCGAAGACGATCTCGGCGAGCGGCAGCGTGTAGCGCATCTCGACGCGCTCCTCGGAGAGGTAGTCCATGCCGCGCAGGGTGCCGCGCTTCTGCTGGCACAGCTCCATGATCGCGCCGATGAACTCGCTCGGCGCCAGCACCGTGGCCCGCACGATGGGCTCGGTGACGGAGGTGACCTTGCCGTAGGGGAACTCGCTGGGGTTGGTGACCGTGAGCACCTTGCCGTCGTCCATCGTCACGTCGTAGACGACGTTGGGCAGCGTGGAGATGAGGTCGAGGTCGAACTCGCGCTCGAGCCGCTCGCGCACGATCTCGAGGTGCAGCATGCCGAGGAAGCCGATCCGGAAACCGAAGCCGAGCGCGGCGGACGTCTCGGGCTCGTAGACCAGCGCGGCGTCGTTGAGCTTGAGCTTGTCGAGGGCGTCGCGCAGGTCGGGGTAGTCGGACCCGTCGATCGGGTAGAGCCCGGAGAACACCATCGGCTTGGGGTCGCGGTAGCCGCCCAGCGCCTCCTTGGCGGGCTTGGCGGCATTGGTGACGGTGTCACCCACCTTGGACTGGCGCACGTCCTTCACGCCGGTGATGAGGTAGCCCACCTCGCCGACACCAAGGCCCTTGGCCGGCGTGGGCTCGGGCGAGCTCACCCCGATCTCGAGCAGCTCGTGGGTCGCCTTGGTCGACATCATCGCGATCTTCTCGCGGGGGTTGAGGTTGCCGTCGATGACCCGGACGTAGGTGACCACACCGCGGTAGGTGTCGTAGACCGAGTCGAAGATCATCGCGCGGGCGGGCGCGTCGGCGTCACCGGTGGGCGGCGGCAGCTGCGTGACGATCTGGTTGAGCAGGGGCTCGACGCCGACACCGGTCTTGCCCGACACCCGCAGGCAGTCCTCGGGCTGGCAGCCGATCAGACCGGCCAGCTCCTCGGCGAACTTCTCCGGCTGGGCTGCGGGCAGGTCGATCTTGTTGAGCACGGGGATGATCGCGAGGTCGTTCTCCATCGCGAGGTAGAGGTTCGCCAGCGTCTGGGCCTCGATCCCCTGCGCCGCGTCGACGAGCAGGACCGCACCTTCGCAGGCAGCCAGCGAGCGCGACACCTCGTAGGTGAAGTCGACGTGGCCGGGCGTGTCGATCATGTTGAGCGCGTAGGTCGTCCCGTCGAGCTCCCACGGCATGCGGACGGCCTGCGACTTGATCGTGATGCCGCGCTCGCGCTCGATGTCCATCTTGTCGAGGTACTGGGCGCGCATGTCACGGCCGTCGACCACGCCGGTGACCTGGAGCATCCGATCGGCCAGCGTCGACTTGCCGTGGTCGATGTGGGCGATGATGCTGAAGTTCCGGATCAGGTCGGGCGGCGTTGCGTGCGGCTGCAGCGCGGTGCGGGCCATCGGGGACACGGGTGCTTCAAACCTCACGGGGCATCGGGGAGAACGGAACGGCCCATCCTCCCATGCAACGAGGTATGCCGGTGACGCGCCGTCAGCTCATGGCTGCCGGTTGGTCGATCGCTGCAGGAACGCGGACCAGAGGGCGATGAAGATTCCGGCCACGGCCAGCATGCCGCCCACCCTGGACGGCCACTCGTAGCCCAGGCCCGCCGACAGGACGATCGACCCGAGCCAGGCGCCGAGCGCGTTGGCGATGTTGAGGGTCGAGTGGTTGAGGGCGGCCGCGAGCGCCTGACCCTCGTGGGCGACGTCCATCAGCCGGGTCTGCAGCATCGGGACGAGGATGCTCGGCAGCAGCCCGAGCACGAAGACGGCGATGAGCGCAGACCACTTCGCGGCCTGCACGGCCGGGCCGAAGAGGAACAGCATCACGGCGATCGCCATCAGCAGGACGGTGATCCCCCGGAGCAGGCCCAGGCGGGACGCCGGACCTGAGAGGAGGGCTCCGACCGTCATCCCCACGCCGTAGAGCGCGAGGATCAGCGGGATGGTCGCGCTGCCGAAGCCCCCGAGCTCGGTCATCGTCGGGGAGATGTAGGAGAAYGTGGAGAACATCCCGCCGAAGCCCACGGTGCCGATCCCCAGGGCCAGCCAGACCTGCGGCCGCTTGAGGGCGGACAGCTCCGACCGCATGCTCACCCCGCCGTCGGGTGGGCAGAAGGGCACCCAGCGCCACACCGCGAGGACGGTGACCAGGGCAATCACGCCCACCACGGCATACGGCCACTGCCAGCCGTAGCTCTGGCCGATGCGTGTCGTGACCGGAACCCCGACGATGTTGGCCACCGTGAGCCCCGTGATCATCATCGACACGGCCCAGGTGCGCCGGTGTGCGGGGACCATCGATGCCGCGACCAGCGACCCGACCCCGAAGTAGGCGCCGTGCGGCAGCCCGGACAGGAAGCGCGCCGCCACGAGCAGGCCGTAGCTGCTCGCGAAGGCGGACAGCACGTTGGCCACGGCGAAGGCCCCCATCAGCCAGAGCAGCAGCTGCTTGCGCGGCATCTTCGTACCCAGCGTCGCCAGGACCGGGGCACCCACGACGACGCCCGCTGCATAGGCGGACACGATGTGGCCCGCCGTCGGGATGTCGACGTCCACCCCGGCCGCCACCTCGGGCAGCAGCCCCATGGTCACGAACTCGGTGGTGCCGATCGCGAACCCACCGACCGCCAGCGCCAGCAGGGCGAGGTTGACGTGGGTGGGGCGAACCACCGGCTCGTCGAGGTCAGGTGTCTGCGCGGAGAGGGTGGCGTCGCTCACGGGAGTGCAACGACAGCGGGTCGGCCGGTCATTCCTCCATGGTGCGCCCCGGCGGCGGGTTGGGTGCGGATCGCCCAGCCGTCGAGACATAGCATCGGACGCGACCGACACAGCATCGAGGGGACCATGGCCGAACCGATCCAGTACGCCCACCCGCCGGGGGCGCCGCAGCCCGCGGACGGGGCGCCGCAGCCCGCGGACGGGGCGCCGCCTCTCCCCCCTGCCGCGCCCGGGTACCGCCAGCAGGTGCGGTCGCACCTGCGCCACCCCCTCGAGAACCTCTGCCTGGTGGTCGTGATCCTCCTGTCGCTGCTCGTGTGGGCCGTCTCGGGTTACGAGGTGGCGTCCGCGATCATCGACCGTCGCGAGCCGGATCCCTATGCCGTCTTCTTCCTGGCGGCGCCCCTGCTCATCTACTTCCTGCGTGGCCAGCTCTACGCGGGGCTGCGCCTGTCGGGCGTGAAGATCTCGCCGACGCAGTACCCCGAGGCCCACCAGATGCTGCTCGACGCCAGCGCGCACTACGGCCTGCCGAAGGTGCCAGACGCCTACGTCGTCCTGGGCAACGGCATGATCAACGCTGCCGCGTCGGGGCACGGCTTCCGCCGGTTCATCTTCGTCTACAGCGACCTGTTCGAGATCGGTGGGCAGGCGCGCAACCCGGACGCGTTGCGGTTCATCATCGGACACGAGGTGGGGCACATCGCGGCGGGCCACACGAGCTACTGGCGGATCCTGGGCATCAGCGGCGCACAGTGGATCCCGTTCGTGGGTTCGACGCTGAGCCGCAGCCAGGAGTACACCGCCGACAACTTCGGGTACTCGCTGGTCCCACACGGCAGCGCTGGCGCGATGGCGACGCTCGCGGCTGGCAAGTACCTCAACCGCACGGTGGACGTGAACGCGCTGGCCGACCGCGCCACGACGGAGAAGGGCTTCTTCGTCTGGGTGGTCAATGCGCTGGCCTCGCACCCGGTCCTGGTGTGGCGCTCCCACGCGCTGCGCGACCGCCGCCGCCCGGGCCGGCTGCTGTGGAGGCCGAAGGACCGCCCGTGACCGACGAGGTCGACTACCGGCGCACGTCCTTGCGGCCGGCCTTCGCAGAGCTGCCACCACAGGTGCGCGAAGGCATCGCGACCGTGGCCGGGTCGGCCGTCGACGTCGCCTCCCCGCCTGTGACGACGGGCTTCACCGGCGCGTATGCCGGTTTGCTGGCCCTGCGCGACGGTCGCCGAGTGTTTGCCAAGGCTGCCGGGCCGTCGGCTCCCTTTGCCCTGCAGGCCATTCCACGCGAGGCGCGCATCCTGGGGGCTCTGGCGGGTCGGGTGACAGCGCCTGAGCTGGTCGGGGCCGCGGCGGCTGGGGACTGGCAGCTGATGGTCCTCGAAGCGATCGAGGGCGACATGCCCGGGGTGCCCTGGGCCCAGCGCGATGCCGAGGCCGCGCACGCCGCGTGCGTCGAGCTCGCCCAGCTCGACCCAGTGGTCGTGGCCGGGTTGACGGACGCCTCGTTTGCGCTCGACGTCGGCGGCGATGCCGCGGCCCTGGCGTGCCTGGACGAGCTGGCGAGCGGCGCGCGGTCGTGGCCGGACGGCATACCGCCACTGCCTCCCGCGCTGGCCACGGAGGTGGCCGGGCTCGGGCGGCTGGCCGCGGAGGCACTGGTCGGGGACCGGCTGGTGCACAGCGACCTGCGGCCGGACAACATGCTCATCACCCCGCAGGGTCGGGCACGGCTGGTCGACTGGAACTGGGTGGCTCGCGGGCCGGCGTGGTGCGACTTCGTCGGGCTGCTGCCGCTGATGGCACACCACGGCGTCGACGTCGACCGGATGGTGGAGCGGTCGCCCCTGCTCGAAGGCGTCGATCCCGAGGCCGTGGACTCGTTGCTCGCGGTCATCGTGGGCTACATGGTCGACGCGTGCGTGCAGCCGACGTTTCCCGGCTCGCTCAGTGCCGTCCGCGACCACCAGCGCCACATGGCCCGAACGTTCCTCGCGCTGCTGGGCGCACGGCGAGGGTGGTCCTGACCCTTGGCACTCGACGCCGACCGAACGAGCCCGCTGAGGTCGATTCGTCAGTAACCTCAGGCCGATGGGGAACTCGTCACAGACCAAGGCCGGGACGAGGCGGAGCTGGTTGGGACGCCTGTGGGGGCTGGTCACCGGCGCCTACCCGGGTGACTTCGTCGGCGCCCCGACGATGGAATACTCCCCCGTCGCCGATGGCAGGCCGGATCCGGGTGAGATCGTGTGGACCTGGGTGCCGTTCGAGGACAACCATCGCCAGGGCAAGGACCGGCCGGTCCTGCTGATCGGGCGGGACGGTCGGTGGCTGCTCGGCGTCATGCTGACGACCAAGCTCCGGTCTGGCTCTGAGCGCGGTCGGCGTGGGGCGCCGGACCGCGTCAGCATCGGCGTGGGCTCGTGGGACCGTCAGCGGCGGCCCAGTGAGGTGAAGGTGGACCGGATCATCCGCGTGAAGCCCAGCAAGATCCGACGGGAGGGCGCGGCCATCGACGCAGAGCGCTTCGCCCTGGTCGCCGAGGCGATCCGCACTGTCGGTGGCGCTCGGTAGACTCGAACACATGTTCGAATCATCCACCGTTGCTGCGGCGATCCAGTCGGAGCTGGACCGGTTGCGCACCGATGGCCGGGACCGGTCGCTGGGTGAGCTGGTGGAGCTGGTGGGTGCCTGTCAGTCGCTGGTCAACCAGGTCACCGCGCTGCAGACCCTGGCGCTGGCGCACGTGGCGGCGGTCGAGGATGTCGGCCTGGAGGACGGCACCGTGGTGGA
>NZ_JBFUEP010000072.1:0-8822 GCF_056403895.1 Pedococcus sp. P2_E5 | reverse complement strand
TGCTAGCAAAGGTTGCTGGTTGACGGACAGGTTGCAACCTGTCCGTCATCAGCCAACTGTTGCTAGCAAAGGTGAGGGGCGGGCGGCGAAGCGGGGCCGATCGGACAATTCACAGGTCTCAATCCCCGGAAACTGGTGTGGTGTGTGTTACCAATGAGGCCTATGAGCGCAATCCCCGCGCGTCTACACGCGTCTCATCGTGTCCGCCTGACGGCCCTCGGGCTGGCTTTCGCCTGCTCCATCGGCCTGGCCACCCCGTCGGTGGCGGCTGCTCCCGGCCACCCCTCGTCGGTCCCCGCCGCGGCGCCCGCCGACGACCCGGGCAGGGCCAAGAAGCAGGTGGACAAGGAGATCGACGCGCTCAAGGACGAGCTCGAGGACACCTCGGCGAGCCTCAGGAACGCCTACGTCGCCCTGCGTCGCACCCAGGCCGCCCTGCCCGTGGCGCAGGCGGCGCTCGACCGGGCCACTGCCGCGGTCTCCAAGGCCGACGCCCACAACGACGAGATGGCGGTGCAGCTCGACGTCGCCCGAGCCAACGAGGCGCGGGCCGTCGACCAGCTTGCGGCCACCCGTGCGAAGCTGGCCGAGACCCGCACTCGCGTGGCCCGGTTCGCCTCCCAGCTCTACCAGGACCAGGGGATGGGCCAGCTGTCGGTGGCGCTGAGCGCGACCACCCCCGACGACTTCGCCAACCGCATCGCCATGAACGACACGGTCATGGATGTCCAGAACCAGTCGCTGTCCCGGCTCGCGACCGCCCGGGCCGCCGCTTCCGCCCAGGAAGCCCACATCAAGGCCCTCAAGGTGCAGGTCCAGGCGGCCAAGAAGCAGGCGGAAGCCGCCCTGGCCAGGGCCCAGCAGGCGCGCGGCGCCGCGGCTGCGGCCAAGCAGAAGCTGGACGCCCTCGCGGCCCAGCAGATCGCCCAGTCCCGGGCACTCGAGGCCCAGAAGCGGGCCGAGAAGACCAAGCTCGACGCCGCCCAGAAGGAGCAGGCGAGGCTGCAGAAGATCCTGGTGGCCCGCGCCAAGGCGGCCAAGGCAGCGGCCGCTCGCCGGGCCGCCGCCCTGCGCAGGGCGGGCAAGAAGGTGCCCTCAGGGCCCTCGTCCTCCGGTGGCTTCCTGTCCCGTCCGTCGGAGGGGTGGATCTCCTCCGAGTTCGGGATGCGCTACCACCCGATCCTGCACTACTGGCGGCTGCACGCCGGTCGCGACTTCGCGGCCAGCTGCGGCACCCCGATCCGCGCCGCCGCGAACGGCACCATCATCTCGCGCGGCTGGGGCGGCGGCTACGGCAACCGGATCATGATCGACCACGGCATCGTCCGCGGCGTCGACCTCGTGACGACCTACAACCACATGAGCCGGTATGCCGTGCGCGGCGGCCACGTCTCCCGCGGCCAGGTCATCGGCTACGTCGGCACCACCGGGTCGTCCACCGGGTGCCACCTGCACTTCGAGACCTACGAGGACGGCATCCCCAAGGACCCACGCCGTTGGCTGTGACGCTGGACTGGCGGTGAGGGGGCACCGTCGCGGCGACGACGCGGGTAAACCGACTGGCCGGCATACCCCGTCCTGCAGGTAGCGTGGCCTCGCTGGGTCGGGACTCGACCACGCGACGATGCAGCGAAGACCGCTGAGACAACCAAGACGAGGGCGTGGACGGGCAGTGGCCAAGGAACAGGGTCGCAAGGTGGTGGCGAGCAACAAGAAGGCGCGCCACGACTACCTCATCGAGGACACCTTCGAGGCGGGCCTCGTCCTGATGGGCACCGAGGTGAAGTCCCTGCGGGAGGGGCGGGCCTCGCTCATCGACGGCTACGCCGCCTGGCGGGGCGACGAGCTGTGGCTCGAGGGCGTCCACATCCCCGAGTACGTCAACGGCAACTGGACCAACCACACCCCGCGCCGCCGTCGCAAGCTGCTGCTGCACCGGGCGGAGCTGGCCAAGATCATGAAGAAGTCCTCCGAGAGCGGCCACACGATCGTGCCGCTGCAGCTGTACTTCAAGGACGGCCGGGCCAAGGTCGAGATCGCCATCGCCAAGGGCAAGAAGCAGTACGACAAGCGTCACGCGCTGCGCGAGCGCCAGGACACCCGTGACACGCAGCGCGCCCTCAGCCAGGCGCGGCGCGCCTCGGGCGAGGGACGCTAGGGACATGCGCGTGCGCGGGGGGACGCACCGGTATGCCGTGGGCGCCGGACTGGCCGTGCTGCTCGCCTTCGCTGCGATGGTCCTCGCGGGGGGCAGTGCGCAGGCCGCGGCGAGCGACGACCTGGCCACCCGGTTCCACGTCGACATCACGGTCAACGACGACGGCTCGGTCGACGTAGCCGAGAACATCACGTGGCACTTCCCGCAGGGGGAGGAGCGCCACGGCATCGAGCGCTTCGTCACGGTCCGCGTCGGGTACCAGGACAAACAGGACACCTATCGCGAGTACCCGATCTCCGACGTGTCGGCCAGCTCGCCCTCAGGGGCCCCAGCCGACGTGTCGGTCGACGACGCCACGGACGGGTCCTCGGTGCGGATCCGGGTCGGGCGGGCCGACGAGACGGTGAGCGGCACGCAGACCTACGTCGTGCGCTACCACCTCGCCTCCTACGTCAACGGCTTCACCGACCACGCCGAGCTCTACTACAACCTGGTCGACGCCTCCGACGACAACACCTACCAGGACGTCAGCGCGACGGTGACCGGTGCGAGCCCCAGCGACCGGGCCGAGTGCTTCATCGGGGAGTTCGGGTCCACGGAGCGCTGCACGGCGACGCCGGGCGCGAGCGCCGAGTTCAGCGCCCCCGAGGCCGGCAACGGGCGTGGTGTCTCGATCCTCGCGTCGCTGCCGATCGGCGACTTCGGGTCGCTCGACCCGGTGCTGCACGAGGGCCAGGTGTCGGACGACGGCGCCGTCATCACCTCCGACACCTCCAAGGCGCTGGGTTACCTCACCCTGGGGGCCGGGGTGACGCTGCCCCTGCTCGCGGCCGGTCTGATGGGCACCCTGGTCTACACGCGGGGTCGCGACGAGCAGTACGCCGGGCTGGTGCCCGGGCTGACTCCTGCGCTCGGGCAGGACGGCCAGGTCGTCAAGGGTCGCAACGGGCCGATCGCGGTCCGGTTCACCCCTCCGGACGGCGTCCAGCCCGGACTGGTCGGCACCGTCATCGACGAGGTCGCCAACACGATCGACGTGTCCGCCACGATCATCGACCTCGCTGCCCGCGGCCACCTGACGATCGCCGAGGAGGAGGGTGGCTTCCTGCGGGGCAAGGACTGGCGGCTCACCCGCACCACGCCCACCGCGGAGCAGGCGCGGACCGCCCTGCTGCCCTACGAGGAGGCGCTCCTGGTCGGCCTCTTCGAGAACTCCCCGACGCGCACCCTGTCCAGCCTGAAGAACACCTTCAAGCCCACGCTCCAGCGGGTCCAGGAGCTGATGTACGACGAGGTCGTGCGGCGAGGATGGTTCCGTCGGTCGCCGGCCAGCCAGCGCGGGACGTGGACAGCCCTCGGCGGCGCGATGGTCCTGGGCGCGGTCTTCGCGGGAGCGTGGGCGGGTGGACCGCTGGCCAGGGCCGGAGCCGGCACGGGCTCGCCGATTCCTCCGGCCTTCATCCTGCTCGCGGGCGCTGCCGTCGCCGGGTCCATCGTCGCGTTCCTGGGGCGGCTGATGGCTGCGCGCACCGCTGATGGCAGTGCGGTCAAGGCCCAGTCGGAGGGCTTCAAGAAGTACCTCGTGACGGCCGAGGCCAACCAGATCAAGTGGGAGGAGGCGCAGGACATCTTCAGCCGCTACCTGCCCTACGCGATCGTCTTCGGCGTGGCCTCGCAGTGGGCTGGCACCTTCCGCCAGGTGGCGGAGTCCGCCGCCGCAGCGGGACACACCCTCACCCCACCCTTGTGGTACATCGGGGCCGGCGGCTTCGACTACGACGGCATCGCGCAGGACATGGACTCGTTCGCCACGACTGCGGGCGGGACGTTCACCAGCACGCCGGGCAGCTCGGGGGGCTCCGGATTCTCCGGCGGCGGGGGCTTCTCCGGCGGTGGCGGCGGCGGGAGCTCGGGCGGGTCCTGGTAGCCGGCACGGCCCACGACACCTGCCCACCACACCTGCCCACCACGCCCGCCCCCCACACACAGGTATGCCGCGCGCGATCTCTCGCACGCGGCATACCCGTGCCGTGCCTCAGTCCTTGAGGGCGTCCTTGACCTTCTCGCCGGCCTGCTTCAGGTCGGCTCCGGCCTGGTCGGCCTTGCCCTCGGCCTCGAGGCGCCCGTTGTCGGTCACCTTGCCGGTGGCCTCCTTGGCCTGGCCGGTGGCCTTGTCCTTGGCGTTGTCGAGCTTGTCATCAAATCCCATGATGGGCTCCCTTGGTTGGGTGCGATCTCGTTGGGTGTTGCTCTGCTGACACAGCCGCTTCTTGACCGCGCGCTCTTCGACCGTAACCCGGATCAGGCATTTTCGCAGGTCAGAGGCGTGGCAGGCGCAGGGGAAGCCCTAGCCGAGCACGAGGAGGAGGTCGCCGCCCTCCACCTGCTGCTGCGGGCCGATGGCCAGACGCTGCACCGTTCCGGCGACCGGCGCCGTGATGTTGGCCTCCATCTTCATCGCCTCGATCGTGGCGACCACCGCCCCGGCCTCGACGCTGGCGCCTTCGTCGACGGCGAGGCTGACGACCCCGGCGAAGGGTGCGGCGACCTGTCCCTTCGCCGCCGGGTCGGCCTTCTCGGCAGCCTTGACGTCGACGGCGATCTGCTCGTCGCGCACCTGTACCGGACGCAGCTGGCCACCCATGGTGAACATGACGGTCCGCATGCCCCGGTCGTCGGGGTCGGACACCGACTGCAGGCCGAGGAGCAGCCGCTTGCCGGGTTCGAGGTCGATCTCGTGCTCGAAACCCACCTCGAGCCCGTGCAGGAACTCGCGGGTGCCGAGGACGGCGAGGTCGGAGTAGGCGTCACGCGACTTCTCGAAGTCAGCCGTCGGGCCCGGGAACAGCAACCGGTTGAGGGTATGCCGCGGGCTCGCCTTGAGTGCCTCGCTGTCCTCCTCGCTGAGCTCGCTGACCCGGGGCCTGGTGGTGCGTCCCTCCAGCGCCTTGGTGCGGAACGGCTCCGGCCAGCCGCCGGGTGGGTCGCCCAGCTCGCCGGAGAGGAAGCCGATGACCGAGTCGGGGATGTCGTACTTCGTCGGGTTGGCCTCGAAGTCGGCCGGGTCGGCCTTGGCGCCCACCAGGGCCAGGGCGAGGTCGCCGACCACCTTGCTGCTCGGGGTCACCTTGACGATGTTGCCGAGGATGCGGTTGGCCGCGGCATACATGTCCTCGACCTCCTCGAAGTGGTCGCCGAGGCCCAGGGCGATGGCCTGCTGGCGCAGGTTGGAGAGCTGGCCGCCGGGGATCTCGTGGGTGTAGACGCGACCGGTGGGGGAGGGGAGCCCGGACTCGAAGGGGAAGTAGAGCTGCCGCACGGCCTCCCAGTAGGGCTCGAGGTCGTTGACGGCGCGCAGGTCCAGCCCGGTGGCGCGGGGGGTGCCGTCGGTGGCCGCGACCAGGCTCGACATCGGTGGCTGCGAGGTGGTTCCGGCCATGGCCGCGCTGGCGACGTCGACCGCGTCGACGCCGGCGTCGATGGCGGCCAGGAGGGTGGCCAGCTGACCACCCGCGGTGTCGTGCGTGTGCAGGTGCACGGGCTGGTCGAACCGCTCGCGCAGCGCGGTCACGAGGGTGCGTGCGGCGGGAGCCCGCAGCAGGCCGGCCATGTCCTTGATCGCGATGACGTGCGCGCCGGCGTCGGCGATCTGCTCGGCCAGACGCAGGTAGTAGTCGAGGGTGTAGAGCTTCTCGCCCGGGCTGGTGAGGTCGCCGGTGTAGCAGAGCGCGACCTCGGCGACGGCGGTGCCGGTGGCGCGGACCGCGTCGATGGCGGGACGCATCTGGCCGACGTCGTTGAGGGCGTCGAAGATGCGGAAGATGTCGATGCCCGTGCGAGCGGCCTCGGTGACGAACGCGTCGGTCACCGCCGTGGGGTACGGCGTGTAGCCGACGGTGTTGCGCCCGCGCAGGAGCATCTGCAGCGGCAGGTTGGGCATCGCCTCGCGCAGCCGCGAGAGGCGGTCCCACGGGTCCTCGGCGAGGAACCGCAGGGCAACGTCGTACGTCGCGCCTCCCCAGGCCTCCACGGACAACAGCTGGGGCGTCAGCCGGGCGACGTGCGGGGCGACGTGCATGAGGTCACGGGTGCGCACCCGGGTGGCGAGCAGGGACTGGTGGGCGTCGCGGAAGGTGGTCTCGGTGACACCCACTGCCTCCTGGGCTCGCAGCGCCTCGGCGAAGGCCTGCGGGCCGTGCAGCAGCAGCCGGTCGCGGGCGCCGGGCGGTGGGGGAGTCGCGCGGTCGATCGCGGGCAGCTTGGAGCGCGGTGAGACCCGCGTGCGCCCGGGTCCGTGCGGCTGGTTGACCGTGACGTCCGCGAGGTAGGTGAGCAGCCTGGTGCCGCGGTCGGCGGGGACTCGTGCCGTGCGCAGGTCGGGGCGCTCGTCGATGAACGCCGTCGTCAGCCGGCCGGCCTGGAAGTCGGGTTCCTCGAGCAGCGCCTGGAGGAAGGGGATGTTGGTCGAGACCCCGCGGATCCGGAACTCGGCCAGCGCGCGCCTGGCCCGACGCACCGCCGTCGGGAAGTCCCGCCCCCGGCAGGTGAGCTTGACGAGCATCGAGTCGAAGTGGGCGCCGATCTCGGCCCCGACGAAGATGGTCCCCCCGTCGAGCCGCACGCCCGCGCCGCCGGCGGAGCGGTAGGTCGTGATCCGGCCGGTGTCGGGCCGGAACTCGTTGGCGGGGTCCTCGGTGGTGATGCGGCACTGCAGCGCCGCCCCGCGGATCTGCAGGGTCTCCTGCGAGAGGCCCAGGTCCTCGAGGGTCTCGCCGCTGGCGATGCGCAGCTGGGAGCTGACGAGGTCGACGTCGGTGATCTCCTCGGTGACCGTGTGCTCGACCTGGATGCGCGGGTTCATCTCGATGAAGACGTAGCGACCGTCGGGAGCGAGCAGGAACTCGACGGTGCCCGCGTTGACGTAGCCGATCTCCCTGGCGAACGCGACGGCGTGCGCGCACATCTGTTCGCGCAGCTCGGGTGAGAGGTTCGGGGCCGGGGCGATCTCGACGACCTTCTGGTGCCGCCGCTGCACCGAGCAGTCCCGCTCGAACAGGTGGATCACGTTCCCGGCTCCGTCGGCGAGGATCTGCACCTCGATGTGCCGCGGGCTGACGACCGCCTCCTCGAGGAAGACGGTCGGGTCGCCGAACGCCGACTCGGCCTCGCGCATGCAGGCCTCCAGCGAGTCGCGCAGGTCCTCGCGCCGCTCGACCCGACGCATGCCCCGGCCGCCACCGCCTGCGACCGCCTTGGCGAAGATCGGGAAGCCGATCTCCTCGGCGGCAGCCACCAGGGCGTCGATGTCGGTGCTCGGCTCGGCCCCCTTGAGGGTGGGCAGGCCGGCCTTCTTGGCGGCGGCGATGGCGCGGGCCTTGTTGCCGGTCAGGTGCAGCACCGACGCAGGGGGTCCGACGAACGTGACGCCGGCATCGGCGCACGCCTCGGCCAGGTCGGGGTTCTCGGACAGGAAGCCGTAGCCGGGGTAGACGGCGTCGGCGCCCGCCTCGACGGCGGTGCGCACGATGGCCTCCGGGTCGAGGTAGGCCCGGACCGGGTGCCCCTCCTCGCCGATCCGGTAGGCCTCGTCGGCCTTGAGGACGTGCTCGGACTTGCGGTCCTCGTAGGGGAAGACGGCGACCGTCTTGGCGTTGAGCTCGGTCGCGGCGCGGAACGCGCGCACCGCGATCTCACCACGGTTGGCGACGAGGACCTTGCTGAACACTTGACCTCCAGGGGATCGGCACCCCGGGGTGGTGGGGCCGGTGGGAGACGGGCAGCGTGCGTCCGATCCTAGTGAGATCCCGACTCGTGAGACGGCTCGCCCGCCATGCGGACCAGCCACCTGAGGTATGCCGCGTGCCCGCGGCCGCAGCCAGCGCCGCCGGCCGCACGGCACACCGATCGACGTCGGCAGGTCCGACGGCGTGGACGGCAGCCTCAGGGCCTTCCGGTGGCTACGCTGGACGGGCGTGCAGGGGCCACGGCGCAGCCGGGGCAGGCAGTCCGGTGACGTCGACGTCCGAACCGAGGCGGCTCATGGCAGGCAGGCATGTGCGCAAGGCCCCCGTGGTGATCTCACGCGTCATCGCGACCGTGACGGTGTCGGCGATGCTCCTCGCGGTGGGAGTCGTGGCCATGACGATCTTCACTGGCGGCGAGCGGCGCGCGACAGGGGGCCCGCAGGGGCGGGCGCCGAACGTCGTCACCGGACCCTCGGCGGTCCCTTCCAGCGCAACCACCCGGCCGACCCCTGACGGCTCGTCCGGCCGACCTCAGGGTGGTCCGTCGTCCCGCGCCGGGGGCGGAGTCGTGGTGGGTGCGGCCGGGGCGGATGACGGCCGGATGCCTCCCTCGGCGCAGGTGCCCGGGCTCCCGAACGCCGCGAGCAGCTCCACCACCACGAGCGTCGAGGGGACGGCGCGCGTCTGGCCTGCGCTGCTCCCTGCCGGAGCTGACGCGTTCGCCCGGGGATGGGTGCAGCGCAGCGACGCCGGTCGCGCCCACGGGAGGGCGCTGGGCCTGCTCGGTCGGGTGGCGACCGTGCACGGATGCCGCCCGATCCCGACCAAGGCGAGGCCGATCGCAGCGCAGGCTGAGCCCCGCGCGTGCCGCTGAGGGTGCGCCTGCGGCGGTCGGCGACCCGGCGGCATACCTGCTGGGG
>NZ_JBFUEP010000071.1:0-9730 GCF_056403895.1 Pedococcus sp. P2_E5 | reverse complement strand
AGCCGGTGCTCCACGAGATCGGCACCGAGCAGGAGCAGGCCGCGTCCACCCTCGGGGCCAGCTCGTGGCAGACGTTCTGGCGGATCACCCTGCCGGCGATCCGCTGGGGTCTCACCTACGGCGTCGTGCTCACGATCGCCCGGGCGCTGGGTGAGTTCGGCGCCGTGATCATGGTCAGCTCCGGCTTCCCCGGTGTCTCCCAGACGCTCACCCTGCTCGTCCACTCCCGCTACATCGACGACCACAACACCTACGGCGCCTATGCCGCGGCCACCCTGCTCATGGGCCTGGCCGTGCTGACGCTGCTCGGCATGACCGCGCTCGACCGCAAGAGGAGAACCACATGATCACCGTCATCGACGCCCGCAAGCACTACGGCGACTTCGCCGCCCTCGACGACGTGACCCTGGACATCCCGGCGGGCTCGCTCACCGCCCTGCTGGGGCCGAGCGGGTCCGGCAAGTCGACGCTGCTGCGCTCGATCGCAGGGCTGGAGCAGCTCGACGGCGGACGCATCGTCATCGGCGGGCGGGACGTGACCGGGGTGTCCCCGCAGAAGCGCGGCATCGGGTTCGTGTTCCAGCACTACGCCGCGTTCAAGCACATGACGGTCCGCGACAACGTCGCCTTCGGCCTGACCATCCGCAAGCGGCCGAAGGCCGAGATCGCGCGCAAGGTCGACGACCTGCTCGAGATCGTCGGGCTCGACGGGTTCCAGCACCGCTACCCCGCGCAGCTGTCGGGTGGGCAGCGCCAGCGGATGGCGCTCGCCCGGGCCCTCGCGGTCGACCCGGAGGTGCTCCTGCTCGACGAACCCTTCGGTGCCCTCGACGCCAAGGTGCGCGCCGACCTGCGCCAGTGGCTGCGCAGGCTGCACGACGAGGTCCACGTGACCACCGTCCTGGTCACGCACGACCAGGAGGAGGCTCTCGACGTCGCCGACCGGATCGCGGTGCTCAACAAGGGCCGGATCGAGCAGGTGGGYGACCCCGTGACGCTCTACGACCGCCCTGCCAACGACTTCGTCATGTCCTTCCTCGGGTCGGTCGCCCGGCTCGGGGGACAGCTGGTGCGCCCCCACGACATCGCCCTCGACCGGAGCCGGGAGCGCGCACACGCCCAGGACGCCCGAGTGGGCGGCTCGCCCGGCGTGGTCGAGGCGGTCGTCGAACGCGTCGTGCGCCTTGGTTTCGAGGTGCGGGTCGACCTGCGCACCGATGCTGGCGTGCGGTTCGCGGCGCAGGTCACGCGCGCCGAGGCCGACGCCCTGCGCCTCGTGGAGGGCGAGACCGTCTTTGCCCGGGCGACCACGCGGCCCGACGCGGCGGAGGTCGAGCCGGCCCTCGCCATCTGAGCGCCGCCGCCCCGCTGCCTTGGTATGCCGTGCGCCCGGGTATGCCGTGCACGGCCCCACGCCGTCGCGCGGGGTCCCGGTGCCTCCGGTGGCGTGGCGTGCGACACAATGCGCGGGTGGACATCTCGGCACGCACTGAGTACGCGGTCCGAGCCATGCTCATCCTCGCCGAGGCGGCGACCATGTCAGCCGGTCCGGTCAGCGTCGAGACGCTGTCCTACCGGCAGACGCTGCCGCGCAAGTTCCTCGAGGCCATCGTCGCCGACCTCAAGACCGCTGACCTGGTCAAGAGCACCAGGGGTGCTCGCGGCGGCTACTCCCTCTCCCGCGAGCCGCGGGACATCTCGCTCGGTGACGTGTTCCGTGCCGTGGACGGGCCACTCGCGGAGGTGAGGGGCCTGCGGCCGCACGAGACGGCATACGAGGGCGTTGCCGAGCACCTGCCCACCGTCTGGGTGGCCCTGCGGGCGAGCCTGCGCTCGGTGCTCGACGAGACGAGCCTGGCGGCGGTTCTCTCCGGCACGCTGCCCGAGCGGGTGGCGGCGCTCGCCGCCGACCCCGAGGCCTGGCGCAGCCGCTGATGACGCACGACCAGGCCGACCGCGCCGCCGGGAAGCACGCAGCGCACCAATCGCTCGCCGACCCGTCGCGTGACGTCGGGCCGGGAATCGATCCGGACGACCTCGCGACCGCACTGCGGGTGCTGGAGGAGCTGGCCGAGATCGACGGCGACCACCCCGACATCCAGACCGTCAAGCGGGCGACCGGTCGGATGTACAAGCGGGTCCGCAAGGCCCGTCGCCGCGAGGCCAAGCAGCCAGAGGTCGACCACGACGAGGCGATCATCGCCAAGACCGCCACGGGCTCACCGATGCGGATCGACGACGAGACCAAGGGGATCCCGCTCGTCTCGACCGCGCGAGGCGCCCACGCCGGCGAGCTCATCAACCCGCGCAACTGCTACATCTGCAAGGCGGAGTACACCCTCGTCGACGCCTTCTACCACTGGCTCTGCCCGGACTGCGCCGCACTGAGCCACACCAAGCGAGAGCAGCGCACCGACCTGACGGGCAAGCGCGCCCTGCTCACCGGCGGGCGCGCGAAGATCGGGATGTACATCGCGCTCCTGCTGCTGCGCGACGGCGCCCACCTGACGATCACCACACGGTTCCCGCACGATGCGGCGAGACGCTTTGCAGCGCAAGAGGATTCGCACGCCTGGATCCACCGGCTCAAGGTCGTCGGCATCGACCTGCGCGACCCCACCCAGGTCGTGGCCCTCGCCGACGAGGTCGCCGCCGCCGGCCCCCTCGACATCCTCATCAACAACGCCGCCCAGACGGTGCGCCGCACCCCGGGCGCCTACTCCCACCTCGTCGAGGGCGAGTCGGTCCCGCTCCCGGGAGACATCGCCCTGCCCGAGCTGGTCACCTTCGACCGGATCAGCGAGGCCCACCCCGCCAACCTCCTGGGCACGTTGCGCGAGCACAAGGTCGCTCACCACGAGGGCGAGTCCGAGCGCGAGGCGGCGCAGGCGCTCGCCCAGCGCTCGGCCGCGTCGATGACGTCCATGGCGCTGTCCGCCGGCCATGCCAGTCTCGAGGCGCACCTCGCCGGGACGGCGGTCGACGCCGGGGGACTGCTCCCGGACACGCAGGTCAACAACTCCTGGACGCAGAAGGTCGAGGAGGTCGACCCGCTCGAGCTGCTCGAGGTGCAGCTGTGCAACGCGACGGCTCCCTTCATCCTCGTCTCGCGGCTCCGGCCGTCGATGCGGGCGGCGGTGGCCGCAGGTGCGCGGCGCGCCTACGTCGTGAACGTGTCGGCCATGGAGGGCCAGTTCTCCCGCCGCTACAAGGGCGCGGGTCACCCGCACACCAACATGGCGAAGGCGGCGTTGAACATGCTGACCCGCACCAGCGCGGGGGAGATGTTCGAGACCGACCGGATCCTCATGACCGCCGTCGACACCGGCTGGATCACCGACGAGCGCCCGCACCACGAGAAGCTGCGCATCGCCGCCGAGGGCTGGCACGCCCCGCTGGACCTCGTCGACGGGGCCGCCCGGGTCTACGACCCGATCGTCCGGGGCGAAGCCGGCGAGGACGTCTACGGCTGCTTCGTCAAGGACTTCGAACCCAGCCCCTGGTGAGCTCCGGGTCGATGAGGGTATGTCGCGTGGCCGCCTCGGGTGGGTGGACGGGGCTCACCGTGGTCGGGAGCACTGCGAGGGTCTGGCAGAATGGTCGGCTGTACCCGTCCAGGCACGGGCTCGGTCTCGCACCGGAGCCTCCTGGCTGGAACGCCTACACCGAGTTCCGGTACCCCGCGTGATTCCGTCGCGGTCTCGCCGTGCTCACAACCAGAAACAGGAGACACCACCACCGTGGCCGTCAAGATTCGTCTGAAGCGCATGGGCAAGATCCATGCTCCGTTCTACCGCGTCGTCGTCATGGACTCGCGCGCCAAGCGCGATGGCCGGGCCATCGAGGAGATCGGCAAGTACCACCCCACCGAGGAGCCCTCGGTCATCGACATCAGCTCGGACCGGGCGCAGTACTGGCTGGGCCAGGGCGCGCAGCCGACCGAGGCCGTCGCCGCTCTGCTCAAGATCACCGGTGACTGGCAGAAGTACAAGGGCGAGCCCGGCACCGAGGGCACCCTCCGCGTCAAGGCTGCCAAGCCGTCCAAGAAGGAGCTGTACGACGCGGCCATCGCCGCGGCGGGCAAGTCCGAGGCCGGCGCCGACGGGGCCACCACCCCGAAGAAGAAGGCCGCCAAGAAGGCTGACGAGGCCCCTGCCGAGACCGCCAAGGTCGAGGACAAGACCGAGGACAAGGTCGAGGACAAGCCCGCCAAGGCTGACAAGCCCGCCAAGGCCGACGAGGCCAAGGACGAGGCCAAGGTCGAGGCCCCGGCCGAGACCGCAGAGGTCGCCGTCGAGGAGCCCAAGGCTGCTGACGAGGCTCCCAAGGCTGACGACGCGAAGGCTGAGACCGAGGAGGCCCCCGTGGCCGCCGACGCCGACGCCGCGGACAAGGCCTGACCGTGCTGGAAGAGGCGCTCGAGCACCTCGTCAAGGGCATCGTCGACCACAAGGACGAGGTGGCCGTGCGACGCAAGGAGCTCCGCCGTGGTGAGGTGCTCGAGGTCCGGGTCCACCCCGAAGACCTCGGTCGCGTGATCGGTCGCTCCGGTCGCACCGCAAGCGCCCTGCGCACCGTCATGGGTGCGCTGGCAGGCGGCCAGAACGTCCGCGTCGACATCGTCGACACCGACCGCGTGCGCTGAGGCTCCGCCGACAGCCGACGCAGTCACGAAGGGCCACCGGGCTTCCCGGTGGCCCTTCGTGCTTCCGGCCGGCCCTTCTGTTCGATGGCTCAGCGTCGTGCCAGCCCCCCAACCCCTGAGAGGATCAACCCATGCCTGCCGACTCCAGACTCCTCGTCGCGCGCATCGGCAAGCCGCACGGCCTGCACGGTGAGGTGACGGTCCAGACCCACACCGACGACCCCGAGGCCAGGTACGTCCCCGGCGTTGCCTACGAGACCGAGGCAGTCGCGGGCTCCGGGGTGCCGAAGTCGCTGACCCTGCGCTCGGCCCGGCTGCACCAGCAGACCTGGCTGCTCGGCTTCGAGGAGATCCCGGACCGCACGGGAGCCGAGTCGCTGCGCGGCACGCGGCTGTTCATCGACGCCGAGGCGGCCGTGGCGGAGGACGAGGACGACGCGTGGTACGAGGACGAGCTCGTGGGTCTTGCGGCTGTCGACCCCCACGGCACCGTCCTGGGTGAGGTCAGCGGGCTTCGCACCGGTGCCGTCCAGGACCAGCTGGTGCTGCGACTGACCGGTGGCGCGGAGGCCCTGGTCCCGTTCGTCGAGGCCATCGTGCCCGAGGTGGACGTCGAGGGCGGCCGCGTCGTCGTGGATGCCCCGCCCGGACTGCTCGAGCTCAACGCCGAGTGACGGCAGCGTGAACTGGTGATCATCGATGTCGTCTCCATCTTTCCGGAGTACCTCGCGCCGCTCGACCTCTCGCTCATCGGCAAGGCACGTCGCGACGGCCTGCTCGACCTGAGGGTGCACGACCTGCGTGAGTTCGCCCACGACCGGCACCGCAGCGTCGACGACACGCCCTACGGCGGCGGCGCGGGCATGGTCATGAAGCCGCAGCCCTGGGCCGAGGCGCTGGACCACGTGGTCGCTTCAGCCGATGACGGCGCGCGCCCGCGCGTGGTCGTCCCCGGGCCGGGAGGTGTGCCGTTCACGCAGGCCCTGGCGCGCGAGCTCGCCGGGGAGCCGTGGCTGGCCTTCGCCTGCGGCCGCTACGAGGGCATCGACGAACGCGTCTACGAGTACGCCGCGCAGGACCTCGGCCTCGAGGTGTCGGTGATCTCGCTCGGCGACTACGTGCTCAACGGGGGAGAGGTGGCGGTGCTGGCCATGGTCGAGGCCGTCGCACGCCTGCTGCCGGGCGTCATCGGCAACGCCGAGTCGCTCGTCGAGGAGTCCCACGAGGACGGTCTGCTCGAGTACCCCGTCTACACCAAGCCCGCCTCCTGGGAGTCGGCTCCGGGCGTCACCCGCGAGGTGCCTCCGGTCCTCCTGTCCGGTGACCACCGCGCCATCGCCGCGTGGCGTCACCAGCAGCGGCTCGACCGCACGGCGGCCCGCCGCCCCGACCTGCTGCACGTCTCCCAGGCGGTGCTGGGGAATGCCCGGCCGTCCGGGGCCGACGGGCTCGAGGGGCTCGACGGGCTGGAGGTCGCAGTCGCCACGGCGGCAGATGCCCCCGAGCTCATGACGCTGGGCCGCGCCTGCTGGCTCAGCGAGGCGCAGGCCAACGACTCGCTCACGATCCCGCCGCTCGTCGAGACCCTGCCCGAGGTCGTGGCCGGCATCGCCGAGTGGCAGACGTGGACCGTTCGCGCCGGCGGACGCCTGGTCGGGTCGGTCCGGGGTCGTTGCGCACCGACGGAAAGCACCCGGTGGCAGGTGGGCCGGCTGATGGTGGCACCCGACCTGCAGGGTCGCGGACTCGGGCGCGCCCTGCTCGCGTTCGCCGAGGCGCAGGCGCCTGCCGGCACGGCGGCATACTGGCTCAACACCGGGACCCGCAGCGATCGCAACCTGCGGATCTATCGCAAGGCGGGCTACCGCGTGCAGCCGGGCGAGGGCGCCTTCCCGGGCACCGTCGACCTGGTCAAGCCGCGCCGGCGACCCGCCCCGTGACCCGCTCGCTGGCGTAGAGGCGGTACACGGCGTAGGCCGCCACCGCGCACAGCAGGTGCCAGGCTGCGTGCCCCTGCAGGAGCGAGTCGGGGTGGCAGAAGGGCGTGCCGTCCTTGGCGAGGTTCCAGATCCCGAAGGCCAGGGCCAGTGCGCCGGCCGACGCGAAACCCCAGCGGATGTCCCTGGCCGTGGTGCCCCGGCGCCACAGGACCGCCTCGCCGGCGAGGGCCACCAGCAGGAACACCCCGAACGCGAGGTTGGCGGCGATGTCGACGACGGGCACGTGCCCCGGGATGCGCTCGACGAGCTCGCAGACGAGCACCACGGCCACGAACAGGCCCGCGAAGAAGCCGTCACCGCGGTGCAGGCAGCGGGTCACGGCGTAGGACGAGGCGAACGCCGCGACGAGGTACATGCTCAGCAGGTCGAGGTGGCCGCCGAGGGCGCTCTGGGTGGCGTGCATCGCCGCACTGGCCGGCCCGAGGAGCACGACGACCACGCCGAAGGCCGCCGCGGGGCGTGGGTTGGCCACGATCGTGGTGCGGGCCTGCCCGGCCCGCCGGGCGATGGCGAGACCGGCGACGACGAACCCGACGTTGCTGAGCGTGTTGGCGGGCTGCAGCACGACCGCGTCGCGCGCGGCCTCGCAGAACCGGTCGCCGCGGCCGACGTTGGGGCCGAGCCAGCCGTTGACCGTGGCGAGCCCGAGCAGAGCGACCGAGACGACCGCCACCGTGGAGGCCAGCGCGAACGGCCGCAGGTCCCGCGGCTCGTCCGGTGGCATGCCCGTGAGTATGCCGCCGCACGGCCCGTCGGGGAGGCCCGTTGGCTCAGTCCACGAGGGCGGTGGCGAGGTCGGCCGGGACGAGCAGCCGGCTGGCGACGAGGCGCTCCGCGACCAGGACGGTCACCGTCTGGGCGGCCATGATCCCGAACAGCACCAGCACCTGGGCGGTCGCGGCCTGCACGGGAGTGCCGCCACCGAGCATCACGCCGATGAAGGCACCGGGCAGCGTCACGACACCCGTCGTCTTGACCTGGTCGAGCCCCGGCAGCAGCGCCTCGGGCGCGCGGCGGTGGACGATCTCGAGGACCGCCTGGCGCGGGAGCAGCCCGAGGGACAGGCACGCTTCGTACTGGCTGTGCTCCTCGCGCAGGGCCGCGAAGGCGCGACGGCCGACGAGGGTGTGTGCTGTCATGGCGTTGCCGACGATGATGCCGACGACAGGGATGAGCGCGATGCCCTCGGGTGGGATGGTTCCCGTGCCGAGGACCACTGCGACCACGGGCAGGACGCCGGCGGCCATGGCGAGCGCCGCCCACCGCCAGGCACGCGGCGCCTCGACCCGCCGCGAGGTCGTGAGCACGCCCATCGCGAACATGACCCCGATCAGGGCGACCGACAGCGGCAGGTTGTCGACGACGGCGGCGATGAGCAGGGCCGCGACCCCGAGCTGGGCGATGGCCCGTACCGCCGCGACCAGCACCGGGCGCTCGAGGTCGTACCCCGCCATGCGGTGTGCCCCCAGCGCGATGGCCAGCAGGAGCGCCAGGGCGATGGCGACGGGCCACCCGGGGTCGATGCTCACACCGGCCACGCTAGTGGTGTGGTCCAGCGCGCCTGCCGGTCCTCCGGAATTGGTGGTTGACCTCCCTGCAACCCTTCTGTATCGTTCTACTCGAACGTTCTAGTAGATCGATGCAGAAGGAGGTCGCCCGATGGGCAACGTCACCCTCAAGTCCGTCGCCGAAGCCGCCGGCGTCTCCATCTCCACCGTCTCGAACGCCTACAACAAGCCCGACCAGCTTTCCGCCGAGGTGCGCCAGCGCGTGCTCGAGACCGCCAAGGCGCTCGGGTATGCCGGTCCCAACCCGGCCGCCCGCAGCCTGCGGTCCCAGCGCGCGGGAGCGATCGGCCTGCTGTTCACCGAGAAGCTGAGCTACGCGTTCTCCGACCCCTACGCGGTGGGCATGCTTGCCGGCCTCTCCGAGGTGGCGGAGGCGCACCGGACCAGCCTCCTGCTCATCCCGCTGCCGGCGCTGGACGCGGGCAACCCCGATGACCTCGCGTACGCGGCCGACACGATGCGCCAGGCCGTGGTCGACGGGGTCGTCGCCTACTGCGTCGACGCCGACCACCCGGCGCGGCAGGTCGCCCTCGCGCGGGGTCTGCCCCTCGTCTCGACCGTCGACCTCGAGGACGACCGCCAGGGCTACGTCCTCATCGACGAGCACAACGCCGCGACCTCCGTGGGCGAGCACCTTCGCGCGCTCGGACACCGCGATGTCGGCGTCATCGTCGACAGCCGCATGGACACGGGCGGGGCGACCGCCGTGGACCCGTCGGACGAGGACGAGCTCTACGCCGACAGCCGCCAGCGCCTGGTGGGCGTGCGCGACGCGCTCGGTCCCCAGGCCCACGTGTCCGCGGTGACCGCTGTCGGGCACAACTCGCACGAGGCGGGGGTGGCCTCCGCGGCCTACCTGCTCGACCGACGGGACCGACCCACGGCCATCGCGTGTGTCAGTGACGTGTTGGCGCTGGGTGCCCTCGAGGCGATCGAGGCGCGAGGTCTGCGGGTGGGGCGCGACATCTCCCTCACCGGCTTCGACGACGTGCCGGCCGCAGCTGCCGCCGGGTTGACCACGATTCGGCAGCCCATCGCCGAGAAGGGCCGCCTCCTGGGCCGCATGCTTCTCGACCCCGACTACACGGAGCGCCGCATCGTGCTCCCCACCGAACTCGTCGTGCGGTCCAGCACCGGACCGGCCACGACGCCACAGACGCGCTGACGGACCCGTCAGCGTCCACCGATAGCACCACCACCGCACCCCCGAAGGGAGAAGGACATGAGCGACTACATCGCCCTCACCATCAACAGCAACGCAGGCGCCGCCCTGGCCCGGTCGGCCCGCCCGGACGCCCCCGTCGTCGAGGACGGCCTCAGCCCCCGTCCGACTCGCGGGACCGTGCGCCGCTCGTTCGCGACCACGTTGCGCAGCACGGCGTCGGTCCAGCGTCGCTGGGCCGACCGGATCGACCCGGCCTGCCGTCCGGCGCACGCCAGCGCCTGACCACCTGTCCGCCTGCGGACACCGAACCAGCCGGTGGGTATGCCGCGTGGCCCAGCCACGCGGCATACCC
>NZ_JBFUEP010000070.1:0-10660 GCF_056403895.1 Pedococcus sp. P2_E5 | reverse complement strand
CCCAGGCTTCGAGCCTCAGGTGGGCGGGCGGCGTACGTTCTGCACGGGGGAGGGGGTCGGCGGCTCGGTCAGCCCATCGCCATCCCGCTGGCCGGTGCGCTGGCGAACCAGGGGGAGTGCAGGTCGAGGTAGCGCATGTCCTGCACCTGGGCCATCTCGTCCTCGAACTCGCGGCGACGGTCCTCGGGCAGCTCCTTCTTCTCGCCGACGCGCGCCTCCTCCTCGCTCCGGAACGCGATGGTCTCTGTGAAGAAGCCGTCCTCGTCGATCGCAATGGTGCCGCCGATGATCTCGGGACGCTGCTCCTGGAGCATGTCCATCGGCTGGTCCATGAAGCGCCGGAACCGCTCGGGGTCGCTGAGCCGGCCCTGCATCACCTGCACGAAGCCGGCGTCGTCGGACCCGCCGTTGAGGAACATCTGTGCGTTGTCGCAGTCGTGGAACATGACGTCACCGTCGAAGCACTCCTGCATCTTGCTGAACCACTCACCCTGCTCGGGCCTGGTGGAGTTCCTGGCCGCGGCCTCACGGCTCTCGAACCGCACCACGCCCACGAACTCGTCGTCGTCGGTGATGCCGTACGTCCCGCCCAGCCAGCCCGCGGCCGTCGGTCCCAGCTGCTCTCGCCACTCGTCGGTCAGCCGGTGCATTCGGTCCGCGTCCCGACACTTTCCCTGGATGATCTGGATGAACACCTCGAAACCCTCCGCTCTCTGCAGGGGCCGCTTCCCACTGAAGTGGTCCACCTGACGAAGTTACGCCGGGGGCGGGGCCACGTCACCGGACATACCGGGCCGTGCGCCGAGCGGTCAGCCAGGCGCGGGCGCGACGCGCGAGGTCACCCGAAGAGCGCCCCGACGACCTCGCGGAAGGTCGCGGTGTGCAGGTCGACGTCGGCGAGGCTCGTCTCGGGGCACATCAGGGCCATGTTGTGGAACGGCGTCATGAGGATGCCGCGGTTGCACATCGCGAGGTGGAGGTAGGCATCGAGCACGTCGTCGGCAGCCGAGGCGGACTCCTCACCGCTGCGAGGTGCGGGACGCGCGAAGCGGTACTCCRCCCGGGCGCCGAGCCGGCTGATCGACCAGGGGACGTCCAGCTCGTCGAGAGTCGCCTGGACCCCGGCCGTGAAGGCCGTCGCCAGCTCGGTCATGTGGCTGAAGGCGTCCTGCGTCAGCACCTCGTCGAGGGTGGCCCGCATCGCCGCGGTCGAGAGGGCGTTGCCGGCCAGGGTGCCGCCGACGCCGCCCACGTCGACGATGTCGGCGTCACCGGCATCGGTGTGGCGGGTGACCGCATCCGCGACCTCGTGGGAGATCCCGTAGGCGCCACACGGGATCCCACCGCCGATCGACTTGCCGATGACGAAGATGTCCGGCTCCAGCGCCCACTCGCGGGTCGCGCCACCCCACCCGGCCGAGAAGGTGTGCGTCTCGTCGATCATCAGCAGGGCGCCGTGGCGGGTGGCGAGCTCGCGCAGCCCTGCCAGGAACCCCTCGTCGGGGAGCACGATCCCGATGTTGGTCAGGGCGGGCTCGGTGAGGATCGCGGCGACGTCGCCGTGGGCCAGCGCCGCCTCGACGGACGCGAGGTCGTTCCACGTCGCGACCCTCGTGGTGAGGTCGAGGTCGACCGGGGGAGCGACGTTGCCCGGTCGGCTCTGTGCCTTGCCGTCGGGACCCGGCAGGGCGAACGCCTCGTCCACGGAGCCGTGGTAGCAGTAGGCGAACACGAGCACCTTGGGCCGGCCGGTGGCGAGCCGCGCCAGCCGGATCGCCCAGCGGTTGGCGTCGGTCGCGGACAACGTGAAGCTCCACAACGGCATACCGAAGCGTCGCTCCAGCTCGGCGCCCACCCACTGGGCGTCCGCGGTCGGGAGCATCGTCGTGAGGCCACCCAGGTCGCCGGCGCGGCGCTGCACGGCGGCGACCGTCGCGGCAGGGGAGTGGCCCGCCATCGCGCCGGTGTCGCCGAGGGCGAAGTCGACGTAGGTGTGGCCGTCCACGTCGGTGACCCGGTTGCCACTGGCGCGGTCGAGGTAGAGCGGGAAACCACCGGACCACATGTTCATCCACGTCATCGGCACGCGGCCGAAGAGGTTGCCGGCCTCCTCGAACAAGGCGCGGCTGCGGGGGTGGCTGTCGGTGTATGCCGCCTGCTCGCGGTTCAGGAGTGCCGTGAGCCGGGCGCGGTCGATGGAGGGCATGGGGCCACGCTAGGACCGGGGGGAGGCCGGTCGCAGGCGAGTGCGGATTCCGTTGCGGCGGAGGGTCAGCCCTTGACGTAGGAGAGCTTCTCGCAGATGAGGCCGTCCCGGAACCGGACGACGTCCACCCCGCGGACGTGGCCCGGCGCGCCCTCGGCGTCGGTCCAGCCGTAGGACCACCGGAACACCGCCCGGTCGCCTGCGACGAACTGCTCCTCGGTCGTGAAGAGCGGGTCCGTGGTCTCGGCGAACATCTGGGTCCACACGGCGCGGACGGCGTCTGCTCCCTCGTGGCGGACGCCGTCCGGCGCCGGCCCGGTGGCCTCGAACACGCAGTCCGGCGTCATCTCGAGCAGGGCCGCGTCCATGTCACCGTTCCCGAAGGCGCGCAGGAAGCGTGCTGCGCAGGCGTGGTTGGGGCCCCATTCCGAGTCCCGACCGAAGGTGGCGAGCAGGTCGGCCTGGGAGCCGCCGTGGGAGATGGCCCGCGGCGCCACCGCCCCCGAGCTGCGGTAGGCCTCCTCACGCTGGGCGAACCAGCCGGCCACACCCGCCGCCAGCGTCGGGTCGAGCCGCCGGTCGGTGCCCGTCGCCGCCGACAGGTCCCAGGAGTGGATGAGGTGGTCGGCAGCGAGCTGCCACACGTACTCGGCCACGTCGGTGTCGCCGAACGAGAGCGGCACCGTGCCACCCTGGGGCAGCCGCTCGGCGACGGACGTCGTGGCTGCCTTCGCCGCATCGATCGACCTGGCGATCGGCTCGTCGCCGAGCAGGTCGCCGTCCAGGCTGGAGCCCACCTCCTCGATGGTGCGGCCCTCCAGGAGGGCAGCGGTCCACAGGTCCTCCGACGTGATGTGGTTCACCAGGTCGCGGACGCTCCACTCGCTGCAGGGCGTCGGGGAGTCCCACTGGTCCTCACGCACGGCGACGACGACGTCGGCCCAGCGCTCGACCGTGCGGTGGTACAGCGTGTTGAGGTCCATCAGATCGCTCCGCTCTGCAGTGCCGTTCGGGTTGCCTGAACCCACCAGTCGAGGTCCGTCCTCTCCCGGGCCCGGATCGCCGGGTCGGGGTGCTCGACCGCGTCGAGCGCCTTGTTCCACCCCAGCCAGACCATGGCCGACAGCAGCCCGAGGTGCATGGTCCGGTCATCGCACGCCGAGCCGGCCGCCGCGCGGTACCAGCCGATCAGGTCCTCCCTCGTCGCCTCGACGACCGAGGAGCAGCCGGCGACGAACCTGGCGATGTCGAGGGCCCCCGGTCCCTGCGTCGCCATCGCCCAGTCGAGGAGGACGAGGTCATCACCCTCGAACGCCATGTTGACCGTGGCGAGGTCACCGTGGGCCAGCGTCGACGGCGAATTGTGCAGGGCGGTGACGAGCGGTGCGGGGTCGTCGAGCAGGCCGAGCACGGGGCCCGCGACATCGGCCGGAACGGTGTCGGCGAACAGCTCCCAGCCACGCAGCGCCAGCCGCATGAGCTCGACATCGACGGCGGCCTCCCGGATGCGCCGTGGCGTGAACAGCGTCACGACCAGGTCGAGGGGAGCCAGACCCGGCGGTGCCTGGCCGAGGAAGGCGCGGTGCAGGGAGGCGACCGCGGTCATCATCCGTGCGGCCTGGTCGGCCGAGAGCCGGTCGTCCCACGTCAGGACGCGGTCGCCCAGGTCGCGCAGCACCAGGACGGTGCCGTCACCCTCGACCCAACCGTCCACCACGGCATGACCGACCCCCGGTGGCAGCCGGTCGAACACGCCGTCGCGCCACAGGACGTACTCCCTGGACGGCCCGCCGCCGGTCATGGCGAGGGTCACGTCGTGCCGGGGGTCGACCCGCTTGACCACGAGGGCACGCCCGTCCCGGAGCCGGACCCGTTCGAGTCCCGCTCCGGACTTGCCCACGTGGTCCGACACCACCGTGCGTTCCACGACGTCGCGCAGGACGTCGCCCGCTGCCACGAGTACACCGTGGCACGGTCCGCGTCGGCCCACCATGGCCCGATGGAGCCACCCGCCGGAAGGTGCCTAGGCTTGCCCCATGGCCAGGCAGCGCGTTCCCGAAGGACCCCCACCCGCGCTGGCGGTACAGAAGCTGCGGATCCGGTACGCGAAGCGGGGCCGGCTGCGGTTCTCGTCCACCCGGGACTTCCAGCGCGCGCTCGAGCGGGCCCTGCGACGGGCGGGGGTGCCGATGGCGTTCTCGGCGGGCTTCCACCCCCACCCGAAGATCAGCTACGCGAACGCGGCGCCCACCGGGACGGCCAGCGAGGCCGAGTACTTCGAGATCTCGGTGACCGAGCGGGTCGACCCGGAGTCGGTGCGACGGGCCCTCGACGAGGCGCTGCCCGAGGGGCTGGACGTGCTCGAGGTGGTCGAAGCGGCGCCGGGTGCGCTCGCCGACCGGCTCCAGGGCAGCGACTGGGTGATGGACTTCCCGGGGCTCACCGCCGAGCAGCTCCAGCAGGCCGCCGACCAGCTCCTCGCGCTCGACCGGGTCGAGGTCACACGGACCTTCAAGACCGGCCCGAAGACGTTCGACGTGAGATCGGCCGTCGTGTCGATGACCACGGAGCCGTCCCAGCGCCCCGACTGTGCGATACTGCGGGTGGTTGTACGGCACACCACACCGGCCGTACGCCCCGACGACGTCCTGACCGCGCTGCGAGCAGCCACGGAGCTCACGCCACCGACACCACCCCTGGTGACCCGACTGGCGCAAGGCCCGCTGCGACCCGCAACCGCTGGGGTGGCTGATCCACTGGCTGCCGACAAGGACGACGACGGCGCCTGACTTGGTGCCGCGCGACCTGCGCGAGCCTCGACGGGCGTAGCCCACCCGACTTCCGTGTCGACGGCATCCCGCCACCGACACGACGCAACACCGCGCACCACGTGGCCGATGGGAGAGTCCTTCAGGATTCTCGGTGTGGCCTTCGCCCGTGGGTGACGGAAGGGCGCCACGGATGGCCTCCAACGAAGACCTGTTCAGCTCGAACTCCTCAAGCTCCTCTGACGGCTCAGACGCCGCGGGCAGCTCCACGCAGGACGCTGCCGGCGACACGGGCGTGAGTGCTCCGGCGCCCGCCCGCAAGCGTGCCCGACGGGCGACCAAGAAGGCGTCCGCGCCCGCCCCGGAGGCGACGACCGACTCAGGGTCGTCCGCTGTTGCGGAGGACGTTCTCGCGCTGGACGCCGCCCTCGGTTCCGCCGGGACGGATGCCACGGACGTGACTGACGCCGCCGCCGCGGCCGACACGCCGGTCGCGGCGAAGAAGACCGCCAAGAAGGCGGCTGCCAAGAAGACAGCGAAGAAGGCCACCGCCAAGAAGGCGGCTCCCAAGAAGGCCGCCCAGGCCGCCGACCCGGTTGCCGTCGACGACGAAACCACCGTCGACACCGAGCCTGCGGCACCGGCCCCGAGGACCAGGTCCCGTCGGGCGTCCCGCGCCACGGCCGAGCCCGTGGTGCAGGAGACCATCGACGACGAGGCCCCCGAGGCCATCGAGGACGAAACGACCGAGGACGAGGCCGCCGAGGCCGAGGCTGCTGCTGCGCCGAGCTTCGGCGTGGTGTTCCAGGCGCCCGACCCCACAGCGGCCCGTCGGACGCGCCGCCGCGCGGCCACCAAGGCAGCGGGACCGCCGCAGGTCGCGGAGGTCCTCCCGGCCGCCGAGGCGGACAGGGCGGTCGACGCAGACCAGACCGACGGTGAAGACGAGGCCGTCGAGGTGCAGGAGGCTCCCGCGCCGCGCCGCCGCCGGGGCCGCGGAGCCAGGCAGCAGGCCGGCACCCAGGGTGACGCAGCCGGCCGAGAGGGCGACACTGCCGACCGCACCGAGGACGCCGAGCAGGCCGACCAGCACGAGGACGGTCAGGCAGGCGACGACTCCGACGGTGGTTCCGAAGGCGGTCGCCGTCGGCGCCGCCGTGGCGGCAAGGGTCGCGGCCGCGGTCGCGGTCAGGCCGACTCCGACGCGGGTGCGAGCTCCGACGAGGACGACGAGCCGTCGTCCGAGGGTCCTGACTCCGACGCGAGCGATGACCAGGGTGGGGACGGCGACGCGTCGTCGAGCCGTCGTCGCCGTCGTCGTCGCCGCAGCGGGTCCTCGGCCGAGGGGGACGACCCGCCCGGCACCGTGACCCGCGTGCGTGAGGCGCGCCGCGACGAGCCGCAGAGCGTGAAGGGCTCGACCCGCCTCGAGGCCAAGAAGCAGCGTCGCCGTGAGGGACGCGAAGCAGGCCGTCGTCGCACGATCATCACCGAGGCCGAGTTCCTCGCCCGTCGCGAGAGCGTCGAGCGCGTGATGGTCGTCCGGGAGCGCGAGGGTCGCACCCAGATCGGTGTGCTCGAGGACAACGTCCTGGTCGAGCACTACGTGTCGCGGGAGTCCAACGCGTCGATGGCGGGGAATGTCTACCTCGGCAGGGTCCAGAACGTGCTCCCGTCCATGGAGGCCGCCTTCGTCGACATCGGCAAGGGCCGCAACGCCGTGCTGTATGCCGGTGAGGTCAACTGGGACGCCGCGGGCCTGGAGAACAACCAGCCCAAGCGCATCGAGAACGCCCTCAAGTCCGGTGACACGGTCCTGGTGCAGGTCACCAAGGACCCGATGGGTCACAAGGGCGCCAGGCTCACCAGCCAGATCTCGCTCCCGGGCCGCTACCTCGTCTACGTGCCCGAGGGCTCGATGACGGGCATCTCACGCAAGCTTCCCGACACCGAGCGCAGCCGCCTCAAGGGCATCCTCAAGGAGGTCGTGCCGGACAGCGCCGGCGTCATCGTGCGCACTGCTGCCGAGGGTGCGAGCGAGGAGGAGCTGCGCGCGGACGTGGAGCGCCTCACCAAGACGTGGGACAAGATCAAGGGCAAGGCCGACTCCAAGGGCAAGGCCAAGGGTGGGTCCCCGTCCCTCGTCCACGGCGAGCCTGACCTCACCGTCCGGGTCATCCGCGACGTCTTCAACGAGGACTTCACGTCCCTCGTGGTGGCCGGCGACCAGGCCTACGGCGAGGTCAGCGACTACCTCGGCGACGTCGCCCCCGACCTCGCCGAGCGCCTCCAGAAGTGGACCTCCGAGGAGGACCTGTTCACCCGCTACCGCGTGGACGAGCAGATCGCGAAGGCGATGGACCGCAAGGTCTGGCTGCCCTCGGGCGGCTCCCTGGTCATCGACCGCACCGAGGCGATGACGGTCGTCGACGTCAACACCGGCAAGTTCGTGGGCTCGGGTGGCAACCTCGAGGAGACCGTCACCAAGAACAACATCGAGGCGGCGGAGGAGATCGTCCGCCAGCTCCGGCTGCGCGACATCGGCGGCATCATCGTCATCGACTTCATCGACATGGTCCTGGAGAGCAACCGCGACCTCGTGGTGCGGCGCCTCCTGGAGTGCCTGGGCCGCGACCGGACCAAGCACCAGGTCGCCGAGGTGACCTCGCTCGGCCTGGTCCAGATGACCCGCAAGCGCGTCGGGTCGGGCCTCATCGAGGTCTTCTCCGAGAACTGCGAGCACTGCGGTGGCCGCGGCATCATCGTGCACGCCGACCCGGTCGACAGGTCGTCCGGTGGCGACGGCCGCGACAGCCGGGACAGCCGGGACAGCGGTGGCGGCAGCCAGGGTGGCGCCGGCTCGAGCGGCCAGAACTCGCGCAGCGGCCGTGGCCGTCGCGGGCGGTCCGGCTCCTCGGCACCCGAGGCAGAGCTTGCGCCGCAGCCGGTCCACTCCGGTCCGACTCCGGCCCAGATCGCCGCAGCCGCCCACGCGGCGGCCCTGAAGTCCGCCGACCACCACCACCACGACGACCACGACGAGGACCACGACCAGGTCGGGCAGGACGCCCCGGTCGTCGAGGTGCACGAGGACGTCGACCAGGCCCAGCCCGACCAGCCTGCCCCGGAGACCGCTCCCGAGACCGCTCCCGAAGCTGTCCCGGAGACTGCCGCCGAGGTCGCCCCTGAGGCGCTGACGGCGCCCGAGCCGGCACCCGAACCGGTCCGCGAGCTCGCTCCCGAGCCCGTGGCCCTGGCCCCGAAGCGGCGCAAGCGCGGCCGCGTCGTGGCACCCGCCGGCCCGCCGCGCGCAGGCGCCGGCGACGCCGACGGCGAGCCCTCCGCGGAGGCGACGGCAGAGCAGGCCTGAGCCGTGCGGCATACCGGTGGATGACCCGTCGGTGTGCCGCACGACCGCCGGTTTGGTCGGCAAGGCCCCTAGCCGGTAATCTTCATCCTTGGTGCGCCCACCATCCGGCGTCCGCGGCTGAGTTCAATCCCAGCGCGGGTAGCTGCTGGCTGGTCAGACAGAGAGCGCGTGCCTTCCGAAGTAGAAAAGAGTTCCACGTGTACGCGATTGTTCGCGCTGGTGGTCGCCAGGAGAAGGTTTCCGTCGGCGACGTCCTCATCATCGACAAGGTCAGCGGCAAGGCTGGCGACAGCATCGACCTGACCCCCCTGCTCGTCGTCGACGGCTCGACCGTGACCAGCGACGCTGCCAAGCTCGCCAAGGTCAGCGTCAAGGCTGAGGTCGTCAAGGCCGCCAAGGGCCCCAAGATCACGATCATGAAGTACAAGAACAAGACCGGCTACCGCAAGCGTCAGGGCCACCGTCAGCACCTGACCCAGGTCAAGATCACCTCGATCGACGCCTGAGTTTCGGACCAGAACAAGACATAGGCAGGTACTGACATGGCACACAAGAAGGGTGCGTCCTCGACCCGCAACGGTCGCGACTCGAACGCACAGTTCCTCGGCGTCAAGCGCTTCGGCGGCCAGCTCGTGAACGCGGGCGAGATCCTCGTCCGCCAGCGTGGCACGCACTTCCACCCCGGTGACGGCGTCGGCCGTGGCGGCGACGACACGCTGTTCGCGCTCGTCGCGGGCAACGTCAAGTTCGGCACGAAGCGTCGGCGCAAGGTCGTCAACATCGTCCCGCTGGAGACCTCGGACGCCAGCTGACCTTCCGGGCGTAGCAGGAGATCAGGAACTTTCGGTATGCCGCGTGGCCAGGCCACGCGACGCACCGCACCGGAGGGGGCGGGCCCGACACGGGCCCGCCCCCTCCGCACGTCTTTACCTAGAATTCCCTTACAGACCAGAGGAGCCCCCATGACCACGTTCGTCGACCGCGTCGTGCTGCACGTCGCTGCCGGCGACGGCGGACACGGAGTGGCTTCCGTCAAGCGCGAGAAGTTCAAGCCGCTCGGAGGCCCGGACGGGGGCAACGGCGGGCGTGGCGGCAACGTCATCCTGCGCGTCGACCCGAACGCCACCACCCTGCTCGACTACCACCACCACCCCCACCGCAAGGCCACCAACGGCAAGCCCGGCGCCGGAGACGAGCGCAACGGCGCCGACGGTGGCGACCTGGTGCTGCCCGTCCCTGAGGGCACCGTCGTCAAGGACGGCTCCGGGGAGGTGCTGATGGACCTCGTCGGGCTCGACGGTGAGTTCATCGCCGCCAAGGGCGGTCGCGGAGGGCTCGGCAACAAGGCGCTGTCCTCTGCCCGACGCAAGGCGCCCGGCTTCGCGCTGCTGGGCGAGCCCGGGGACGCCCTCGACATCGTGCTCGAGCTCAAGTCGCTGGCTGACGTCGCGCTGATCGGGTTCCCCTCCGCCGGGAAGTCGTCGCTCGTGTCGGTGCTGTCGGCCGCGCGTCCCAAGATCGCCGACTACCCGTTCACCACGCTGGTGCCCAACCTCGGCGTGGTCCAGGCCGGTGACGCCCGGTTCACCATCGCGGACGTCCCCGGGCTGATCCCCGGCGCCAGCGAGGGCAAGGGCCTGGGGCTGGAGTTCCTGCGCCACGTCGAACGGTGCTCGGTGCTCGTGCACGTCATCGACTGCGCGACCCTCGAGCCCGGGCGCGACCCGATGACCGACCTCGACGTCATCGAGAGCGAGCTCGCCCAGTACGTGATCGATGCGACCCTGGGTGGCCGCCCGCTGGCCGAGCGCACCCGCATGGTGGTGCTCAACAAGTCCGACGTCCCCGACGCGAACGAGCTCGCCGAGATGGTCAAGCCCGACCTCGAGGCGCGCGGCATCGAGGTGTTCGTGGTGTCCGCCGTCGCCCACACGGGGCTGCGCGAGCTGACGTTCGCCATGGCCCGTCAGGTCAAGGAGGCCCGCGCCGAGATCGAGGCCGCCGCAGCGGCGACCCCGCAGCGCATCGTGATCCGGCCCAAGTCGGTCGACGACACCGGCTTCAAGGTCATCCGGGAGAACACCCCGGACGGCGAGGTGTTCCGCATCGACGGGGAGCGGCCCACCCGATGGGTCCGCCAGACCGACTTCTCCAACGACGAGGCCGTCGGCTACCTCGCCGACCGGCTCGGGCGGGCCGGCGTCGAACAGGCGCTGTTCGCCGCCGGCGCGGTCGCCGGAGCCACCGTGCTCATCGGTCCCAAGGACGACGCGGTCATCTTCGACTGGGAGCCCACCCTCGTGGCCGGCGCCGAGA
>NZ_JBFUEP010000069.1:0-11138 GCF_056403895.1 Pedococcus sp. P2_E5 | reverse complement strand
AGGCCGTACTGCCCGGACTTGCCGGCCTGCTGCTCGAGCAGTCCGAAGACCAGGCTTGCCTGGCCCATGGGAAGTTCCGCGTCGTCGACGGTGGACAGGACCTTGGACTGGTCGCCGTCCTCGCGAACCGTGGTGATCACCGACGTGGTGTTGCTCGCGCCGGCGGCCGCGCTCGGGGCGATGAGGACAGCTCCGGCGCCGGCCCCGTCGAGGGCAGCCGCCAGTCGGCTCAGGCCAGTCGCGCGCTGTTCGCGGGCCGTGGTGTCGGACCCGGTCACCGGTCCGGCCACGATGACAGCGATCGAGGACACGGTGACCTTGTCCGGGGTGTAGCGGATGAGGTCACCGGTGCGCAGGCCCTCGAGGGCTGCGGCCGCGCCCGCCGACGTCGAGCCGGCCTTGGCCAGCACCGACCGCGCGAGCACGTCGTTGACGACGTCACCGCCCGACTGGTCGATGGGCACCCCGACCTGGCTGGCCAGCTGCTGGCCGAGGGTCGCCCGGAACGCGGCCTTGTCGGGGTCGATCCAGTTGTCCTGCACCGAGATCGTCGAGCCGACCACGGCGCCCGCCGTGGCCAGGGTGCCCTGCGTGGTCTTGACGAGGTTCGCGTCCGCGCCGGGCAGGACGACGAGGGTCACCGTCGTGCCCTTGAGCCGCTCCGCGAGCAGGCTGCGGTTGCTCGCGGACGTGAACTCGTCGCGCGCCTGGGTGCCCTTCTCGGCCACGTCGAGCTCGCCGCGCAGGGCGGCCTTGTCGTTGCGCAGGTTCTTCACCTCGGAGGTGAGCGTGTTGCCGATGTCCTCCTTGAGCGGGCCGGCGCCGAGCACGATGCCCACAGCGAGGGCCATGAAGATCGAGACGATCGAGACGAGGTGGTAACGGAAGTCGATCACGTGACAATTCCTACGACGAAGGACCAGAAGTCGTCCCAGCGGGCGCCGAGTACCTGGAGGAACGCGCGCCCACCCGTCGTGGACCACAGCGCGGCGAGCAGGGCGCTGAGACCCACGAGCAGCATGAGCGTGAGGGCAAGATTGGAGATGCGCGAGCGGTAGAGCCGGCTGACACCCTTGGCGTCGATGAGCTTGCCGCCCACGCGCAGCCGGGTGAGGAAGGTGCTGGCCATCCCGCTGCGACCCTTGTCGAGGAACTCGACCAGGGTGGCGTGGGTGCCGACGGCGACGATCAGCTCGGCACCCTTGTCGTCGGCGAGGAGCATGGCGACGTCCTCGCTGGTCCCGGTGGCGGGGAAGACGACGGGCTCCACACCCAGGCGCCGAACCCTCTCCAGCCCGGGGGCGTTGCCGTCGCGGTAGGCGTGCACGACGATCTCGGCGCCGCAGCGCAGCGTCGAGTCGGAGACCGAGTCCATGTCGCCGACGACGAGGTCCGGCTTGAGCCCGACCTCGAGGAGTGCATCGGCGCCACCGTCCACGCCGATGAGGACCGGACGGTACTCGCGGATGTAGCTGCGCAGCATGCGCAGGTCTTCCTTGTAGTGGTAGCCCCGCACGACGATCAACGCGTGCCGCCCGTCGATCTTGGTCGTGATGTCGGGGACACCGACACCGTCGAGCAGGAGGTCACGCTCGCGGCGGAGGTACTCCATGGTGTTGGCCGCGAAGGCCTCGAGCTGGACGGCCAGCCCAGCCCTGGCCTCGACCATGGAGGACGCCACCAGCTCGTGGTCGAACGCCTGCCCCTTGGCGACGACCTCGTCGCCCACCCAGATCTGGTCGCCGTCGATGCGGACCTGCTGACCCTCGTGCAGGTCGTGCATGACGTCCTTGCCGACGTTGTCGATCAGCGGGATGCCGGCATCCACGAGGATCTCCGGTCCCAGGTTGGGATAGCGCCCGGAGATCGACGGCGCCGCGTTGATCACCGCAGCCGGCCTGCAGGCGAGCAACGCCTCGGCACTGACCTTGTCGATGTCCTGGTGGTCGATCACCGCGATCTCACCGGGGCGCAACCGCTTCGTGAGGTTCTTGGTGCGGGCGTCCACGCGGACCAGCCCGCGTACCCCCGGGGTCTCGGGGTCGCGGGCACGTTGGCGGGGGAACTTCAAAGGCATGGTGTCCCATCCTCCCATGGGCCCTCGGGTATGCCGCGCGCCCCACGCGGGTGCCCGGCCGCGACCTGGGTCACGCCGACAGTCCACCGGAGGCGGCACTGACCCACGGAGTGTGTGCGTGGGGGGCGGGCCCGCTGGTCAGACGCGGACCGTGGAGGCGCGGACGGTCGAGGCACGCCGGGAGGCGGTCTCCTCGACGAGCTCGCGGGCGTGGTCGAGCGCCGTGCCGGTGTCGACCCCAGCCATCATCCGCGCCAGCTCACGCAGCCGCTCCTCGCCGTCGAGGGCGTGCACGCCGCTGGACGTGATGTGCCCGTCGCTGGACTTGCGGACCACGAGGTGCCGGTCGGCGTAGGCAGCCACCTGCGGCAGGTGGGTCACCACCACGACCTGGGCGTGCTGGGCGAGCGCGGCCAACCGCGCTCCCACGTCGAGCGCGGCAGCTCCGCCGACCCCGGCGTCGACCTCGTCGAACACGAACGTGGGGATGTCACTGCCGCCGGCTGCCCCGGTGACGACCTCGAGGGCCAGCATCACCCTCGACAGCTCACCGCCCGAGGCCGCCTTGGCCACGGTGCGGGCGGGACTGCCAGGGTTCGCCGCCAGCAGGATCTCGACGTCGTCGCCGCCATGGCCGGCCAGGCCGGCGGAGCGAGGGCTCACGACGACGTCGACCGTGGCCTGACCCATCGCCAGGTGGGCGAGCTCTCCGGTCACGGCAGCGGCGAGGCGCTTGGCCGCGGCGCCCCGCGCCTTGGTCAGCGCCCGGGCTGCGTCGGTGCGCTCCTGCGTCAGCCGGACCACCTCGGGTTCGAGCGCCTCGATCCGGCTGTCCGACCCCATCAGGGTGTCGAGCCGCTGGGCCGAGGTGCGGCCCCACTCCAGGACGTCGTCGATCGTCTCGCCGTACTTGCGGGTCAGGGCCGTCAGGTCGGCACGGCGCTGTTGCACCCACGCCATCCGGGCCGGGTCGACCTCCACGTCGGTGAGGTAGCCGCTCAGGTCCGCCGCGAGGTCGGCCGCGAGGTACCCGAGGTCGGCCAGCCGCCGGTCCAGCTCGCGCAGCGCGGGGTCGTGCTCGACCTCGCCCGTGAGGGCCTGGCGGGCCGCGGCGATCCTCTCGACCGCGCTGGGCGCCGGCTCCGCGGCATACTCCTCCTCGCCCGCGAGGTGGTCATGGGCCAGGGACGCGGCACGGCGAAGTCCCTCGGCGTGGGCGAGGCGCTCGTCCTCGACGCGCAGGTCGGCGTCCTCGCCGGACTGGGGATCGACCTGCTCGAGCTGCTCGAGCCCGTGCTGCAGCACCTCGATCTCGCGAGCCCGGTCGCGGGCCTGCTCACGCAGTCCCGCCAGCTCGGCAGCCGCGGCCTGGTGGGCGTCGTGGACGTCGGTGTAGCGCTGGAGGACCTTGTGCAGCGGCGCTCCCCCGAACTGGTCGAGGACGGCACGGTGCTGGTCGCTCTGTCGCAGTCGCCACTGGTCGGCCTGGCCGTGGACGGCCACGAGGTGTTCGCCGATCTCGCTGAGCACACCCACGGGGGCCGTGCGGCCGCCCACGTGGGCCCTCGACCGGCCCTCTGCCGACACCGAACGCACCAGCACCAGGCCATCGGTGACGTCGGCGCCTGCCTCGGCCGCCCGCACCGCGGCGGGGTGGTCGCTGGCCACGTCGACGACTCCCTCGACCACGGCGGTGCCAGCTCTGGCCCGCACGAGTCCGGCGTCGGCGCGGGCGCCGAGGAGCAGCCCCAGGCCGGTCACCACCATGGTCTTGCCGGCGCCGGTCTCACCGGTGACGACGTTGAGCCCCGGGTGCAGCTCGAGGACGGCGTCGTCGATGACGCCGAGTCCCTGGATCCTCAGTTCGGACAGCACGGTGCACAGCCTCTCACGCACGACCGACGCCGCCGGTCAGGCTGGCGGTGGGGCGTCACCCCCGCTGGGGGAGCTGACCTGTGCGGGCAGCGTCCTCGCGCCGCGCCTCGCCACGCCACCCGTGGATGGACAGGTCGAACTTGGCCACCAGCCGGTCGGTGAACGGGGACGTGGTGAGCCGGGCGAGCCGGACGGGTGTCAGCGACCGCACCACCTGGATGCGGGCACCCGGTGGCAGGTCCACGGCTCGTCGGCCGTCGCACCACAGCGCCCCCGTGCCCAGGGTGTCGGGGACGACCTCGAGGGCGAGGTGCGAGTTGGGCCCGAGCACCAGGGGCCGGGCGAACAGTGCGTGCGCGCTGATCGGGACCAGCAGGAGGGCTTCGACGTCCGGCCAGACCACCGGCCCCCCCGCGGAGAACGCGTAGGCGGTCGACCCGGTGGGCGTCGCGACGACCACACCGTCGCACCCCCAGGTGGTGAGGGGGCGACCGTCGATCTCGGCGACGACCTCCAGCATGCGTTCGCGGTTGGCCTTCTCGACCGTGACCTCGTTGAGCGCCCAGCTGGTGTAGACGGGGTCGCCGTTCACGTGGGCCGTCACCTCGAGGGTCATCCGCTCCTCGACCGAGTACGTCTTGGCGACGATGTGCTCCACGGTGGCGTCGATGTCCTCGCGTTCGGCCTCGGCGAGGAAGCCGACGTGGCCGAGGTTGACACCCAGCAAGGGGGCACCGGTGCCCCGCGACACCTCGGCGCCGCGCAGGATGGTGCCGTCCCCCCCGAGCACACAGACCAGCTCGCACCCCACTGCCGCGGCGTTGCCGTCGTCGACCAGCGTGACGCCGGGGTGCTGGGCGAGCTTCACGGCAGTGGCCTCGTCACGCTGGACGACCACCTCGATACCGGCGGCGTGCAGACGTTCGACGACCGCCGCCGCGACGTCCTGGGCCTCCTGGCGGCGCGGGTGGGCCACGAGCAGGACCTTGCGTCGCTGCGTGGTACTCCCTGGGCTCACGGTGCTCTCCCCACGATGGTTCTCGGTCACGGTGCGGTGACCTCGTCGGCTCTGCTCACCAGAGCCTCCCATCCCATCGACTCGGCGTCGCGGGGGGTCAGCCACAACAGGTATTCCGCGTTGCCCTCACTGCCCTCGATCGGGCTCCTGTCCAGGGCACGCGGATACAGCCCGGCTGCGATCGCCGCACGGGCGACTTCGGTGACGGCCCAGGCCCGGTCACCCTGGGTGCGGACGATGCCTCCCTTGCCGAGCCGGGTGCGGCCCACCTCGAACTGGGGCTTGACCAGCACCATCGCATCGCCGGAGTCGAGCAGGAGCCCGCGAAACGTGTCGAGGACCAGGGTCAGCGAGATGAAGCTCAGGTCGGCCACGAGCAGCTCGACCGCTCCCCCGACCTCGGCGGCCGTGAGACCGCGCACCGTCGTGCGGGACCGGTCGGTGACCCTCGGGTCCGCGGCCAGCTCGGGCACCAGCTGGCCGTGCCCGACGTCGAGCGCGGTCACGTGCGCGGCGCCGTGGTGGAGCAGCACCTGGGTGAACCCGCCCGTCGAGGCGCCCACGTCCAGGCATCGCTTGCCCGCCACCGTGAGTCCGGCGGGTCCGAAGGTCTCCAACGCACCCACGAGCTTGTATGCCGCGCGGCTCACCCACCGTGGTCCCTCCTCGCGCACCTCGATCAGCTGGCCGGCACCGACCGGGGTGGCCGGCTTGGCAGCGGGCCTGCCCTCGATGCTCACGTCACCGGCGTCGATCAGGGCACGGGCGTGCCCCCTGGACCGCGCCAGACCACGCCGGACGAGCTCGAGGTCGAGCCGGGCGGTGTCGCTCACTCGCCGCCGAGGTCCGACAACCGCGCCTGGAGCGTCTGCTGCACCCGCTGGCCTGCCTCGATCTGGGCGTCGAGGTCGTCGCTGGGGGCGTTCTGCAGGTCCTGCAGGGAGGCGTCGATCACGATGTCGCCGGTGGCCTGGTCACCCAAGCCCGTGCCGAGCGACTCGGCACGGTCGGTCGGGTTCTCGTGCCGGGAGGCGTGCGCAACCGCTGCGGCATGGTTGGCGCCCCGTGCTTCATCCTGGTCGTCGCTCGGTGCGTCAGTCGCGTCAGTCGCGTCTGGGTTCTGGTCACTCACTCTGCAGCCTTCTTGGCAGTCGTCTTCGTGGCGGTCGCCTTCGTGGCAGTCGTCTTCTTCACAGCAGCCTTCTTGGCAGTCGTCTTCTTCACAGCAGCCTTCTTGGCAGTCGTCTTCGTGGCGGTCGCCTTGGTGCCAGTCGACTTCTTGGCCGCGGTCTTCGCTGCGGGCGTGCGCTTGCTGGCCGTCGCCTTCTTCGCCGTCGCCTTCTTCGCCGTCGCCTTCGTGGCGGCGGTCTTCCTCGGCGCGGGACTGGCCGGAGTCGGGGTGGGCTCAGCAGCGGGCGCGGGCGCCCGGTGGGCGGTCGTCACGGCTCCCGACACGCCGACGGAACGGGCCAGTGGGCTGCGCGACGCTCCGGCGACCGCCGCCGCGCCGGTGGCGGCGAGCATCGACCGCAGCTCTGCCAGCTCCTTGGTGACCACGGCCAACGCGGCCCTGGCGGCATCCACATCGGCGACGCGCGCCACGTCCGCCTTCTTCAGGGCCGTCTCCACCTCACCCTGCACGAGGGTGAGCAGGTTCGCCCGGTTCGCACGCGCAGCCTCGAGCAGCTGGTCGGCGAGCGTCGAGGCCTGCACGGCCCGTCGGGTGACCTCGTCGGCGCCGGGGAGCGCCAGCAGCCCCTGGGCCGCCTCCATCGCCTTGGCCTTGGTCATCTCGCCCAGTCCGCTGGCAAGCTGCACATAACTGCGCACGGATTCGAAAGCCACGATGGTCCTCCTCGATGGAGCGGCGGGGTGTCGCTCGCGCCCCTCACGCTACTGCCACGCATCGATCTCGGGAACGAGTCTGCGCACCGCATCGAGATCGAGCTCGTCGTGGTCGAGTGCCTCGTGCAGGCAGGCGGTTCCGGCTCGAGCCGCCTCGATGGGAGTTCCCATGCCGGCCACGTCCCAGGCGCCGTCCACGATTCGACGCCGGTCGCCACCGCACATCCACCAGACGTAGTCGGTCTCCGCCGAGAGGTAGGGCTCCGAGAGTGACCGCAGGTCCTCGAGCAGGTAGGTGGGACGCAGCGGGGCCGGAGCCACGGCCAGGCTGGACACCGTGTCGACCCCGGTCAGCACCAGTGCCGAGTCCATTCCTGCCTCCACGGCCCCAGCCACATCCGTGTCCAGGCGATCCCCGACAGCCAGCACCTGGGCCGGCAACCGGTCCAGGCGCTGCGCGCAGAGCTGGTACAACGGCGCATGCGGCTTGCCGACCACGAGCGGGTCGCAACCCGTGGCTCGTTGCACGGCCGAGACGAGGGTGCCGTTGCCCGGTGCGGTCCCGCGGTGGGTCGGCAGTGTGGCGTCGGTGTTGGTTGCCACCCAGACGGCGCCTGCCGACACGGCATACGCAGCCTCCGCGAGGTCGGCCGCGGTGACGGAGGGTCCGTAGCCCTGGAGCACGCCGGCCACCTCGAGGTCTGGCTCGTCGCGTGTCTGCTGGGGCGTCACCACCTCGAAGCCCAGGTGCTGCAGCGCTTCGCGGACGCCGACGCCGCCGATCGCCAGCACCGTGGACCCTGCGGCGAGCAGCCCGGACAACGCCACAGCCCCGGCCTGCGAGCTCGTCGCGACGTCGCGTCCGGTCACGTGAAGGCCAAGGTCGGTGAGGTGCGCCGCGACCTCTTCGGGCGGGCGCGACGCATTGTTGGTGGCATAGACGATGGGCACCGTCAGCGCGGTCAGCGCGGTGACGGCGTGGTCAACCGCCTCGGGGCCGCGGTAGACGACGCCGTCGAGGTCACAGACCACCGCCGCATAGTGCTCGACCAACCCCGGCACGCTAGCGGGCGTCCTCGCCGGAAGCCTGTGCACCCGTGGATGGGGAATCTGCGGCGACCTGGCCGTCGTCGCCGTCGACCTCGTCCTCTTCACCCTCGAGCAGGTCGGTCAGGATGACGCCGTCCAGCTCGGCAAGACGCTCGGCGGCATCGGTCTCCAGGTCGTCGTCGGCATCGGCCGCCCGCGCGAACCAGTCCCGAGCGTCCTCCTCACGGCCGACAGCCAGCAGGGTTTCGGCGTAGGCATAGGACAACCGGGCGGTCCAGGGCTTGCGCGCCGCCTTCAGCTGGGGGATCTCCAACGCCAGCTGGGCAGCCTCGAGCTGCCCGAGGTCACGGCGGATGCCGGAGATGACGATGGCCAGCTCCACCCGGTCCTCGACGGCCAGCGTCTTGGCTTCCGGGGACATCGCGAGCTCGAGAGCACGCTCCTGCCGGCCGAGACCGCGTTCGCAGTCGACCATGAGGGCGAGCAGGTGCGAGGAACCGCTGAGCCGGCGCGCAGTGCGGAACTCGCTGAGGGCCCGGGCCCACTCCCCCTTGCGGTACGCCACGAGGCCGAGCGCCTCGCGGGCGGCGGGGACCCGTCCGGCCCGACGAACCGCTGTCTCGGCGTGCGCCTCGGCACTCTCGAGGTCGTCCACGTCGAGCAGGGCCGCGGCCATCACCAGATGTTGGGCGACACCCTCGGCGTTCTCCTTGCTCAGGGTGCGCAGCTGCTGGTGCACGGACCGATCCAGCTCCTTGCCCGTCACCCCTTCGGCGATGCGAGGTTCCGGAAGCTTGGGCTTCTTCGGGGCGAGGCGGGGGCCACCGCGCTCACCGGTGTCGAACGCGCCGGTGTCGCGGCGTTCGCCGCGCCCTCCGGAGCCACCACGAGGCGCATGACCACCACGGTCGGAACGGTCGCTTCCAGGGCGGCCACCGGAGGCGCCACCACGAGAGGAGCTGCTGGGACCGTCGCGTCGCGGCCCGGAGGCCCCGCCACGTCCGCCGCCTCCGGAGGGGCGACCACCGCCCGATGAGGGACGACGGTCCTGGCCACCTCGGCCTGGCTGGTTCTCGGGCACGTTCTGCTCCTCGCTATGCAGGTAATCGGTCGCAGTCTACGGACTGCGGTCTCCTCGGGACACCCACCGCCCACGGGGCTGGGGGCCCAGGGATGGGGTCATGCCCAGGGAATCAAAGGCAAAAAGGGAATGCAAAAGGGCCATCCCCGATGGGGATGGCCCTTTTGAAAGTATGTCCGGCTGCGTCCTACTCTCCCACACCGTAACCAGTGCAGTACCATCGGCGCTGAAGGGCTTAGCTTCCGGGTTCGGAATGGAGCCGGGCGTTTCCCCTTCGCTATGACAGCCGAAACTCTATGGAGATATCAATCAGTGGTTTTGTTTCCCGACCGTATCTCGGGAACCACACAGTGGACGCGTAGCATCTTAGTAATCAAGTTATCGGCTTATTAGTACCAGTCAGCTACATGCATTACTGCACTTCCACGTCTGGCCTATCAACCCAGTAGTCTAGCTGGGAGCCTCTCGGACCTGAGTCCATGGAAACCTCATCTTGAAGCACGCTTCCCGCTTAGATGCTTTCAGCGGTTATCGTTTCCGAACGTAGCTAATCAGCCGTGCTCTTGGCAGAACAACTGACACACCAGAGGTTCGTCCATCCCGGTCCTCTCGTACTAGGGATAGCCCTTCTCAAGTTTCCTACGCGCACAGCGGATAGGGACCGAACTGTCTCACGACGTTCTAAACCCAGCTCGCGTACCGCTTTAATGGGCGAACAGCCCAACCCTTGGGACCTACTCCAGCCCCAGGATGCGACGAGCCGACATCGAGGTGCCAAACCATGCCGTCGATATGGACTCTTGGGCAAGATCAGCCTGTTATCCCCGGGGTACCTTTTATCCGTTGAGCGAYGGCGCTTCCACAAGCCACCGCCGGATCACTAGTCCCGACTTTCGTCCCTGCTCGACATGCCTGTCTCACAGTCAAGCTCCCTTGTGCACTTACACTCAAAACCTGATTGCCAACCAGGCTGAGGGAACCTTTGGGCGCCTCCGTTACCTTTTAGGAGGCAACCGCCCCAGTTAAACTACCCACCAGGCACTGTCCCTGATCCGGATCACGGACCGAGGTTAGATATCCAGAACGACCAGAGTGGTATTTCAACGTTGACTCCACCGACACTGGCGTGCCGGCTTCAAAGTCTCCCACCTATCCTACACAAGCCGTACCGAACACCAATACCAAGCTGTAGTAAAGGTCCCGGGGTCTTTCCGTCCTGCTGCGCGTAACGAGCATCTTTACTCGTAGTGCAATTTCGCCGAGTTCGTGGTTGAGACAGTGGAGAAGTCGTTACGCCATTCGTGCAGGTCGGAACTTACCCGACAAGGAATTTCGCTACCTTAGGATGGTTATAGTTACCACCGCCGTTTACTGGGGCTTAAATTCTGAGCTTCGCTCCGAAGAACTAACCCGTCCTCTTAACCTTCCAGCACCGGGCAGGCGTCAGTCCGTATACATCGTCTTGCGACTTCGCACGGACCTGTGTTTTTAGTAAACAGTCGCTTCTCCCTGGTCTCTGCGGCCGATCACGCTCGGGCAGCAAGTGCCGTCACGATCAGGGCCCCCCTTCTCCCGAAGTTACGGGGGTATTTTGCCGAGTTCCTTAACCACGATTCACTCGATCGCCTTGGTATTCTCTACCTATCCACCTGAGTCGGTTTGGGGTACGGGCGGCTCGAACCTCGCTAGAAGATTTTCTTGGCAGCATAGGATCACTGATTTCACCCATACGGGTTACCCATCAGGTCTCAGGATATGTGTGAGACGGATTTGCCTATCTCACTCCCTACACCCTTAGACGTGGACTACCATCGCCACGCTCAGCTACCTTCCTGCGTCTCTCCATCGCTTGACTAGTACTAGATCGGGTCGCGCGCTCCACTCAAATCAGTCCGAAGACGTCATCGAGCTTCAGGCGCTTAGCATCACTAGGTTCGTCATGGGCGGTTCTTCGCCGGTTCCGGAATATCAACCGGATGTCCATCGACTACGCCTGTCGGCCTCGCCTTAGGTCCCGACTTACCCAGGGCAGATTAGCTTGACCCTGGAACCCTTGGATATTCGGCGGACGGGTTTCTCGCCCGTCATTCGCTACTCATGCCTGCATTCTCACTCGTGTGGCCTCCACGGCTGGATCACTCCGCCGCTTCCCTGGCCACACGACGCTCCCCTACCCATCAACACGCTTGGAC
>NZ_JBFUEP010000068.1:0-11786 GCF_056403895.1 Pedococcus sp. P2_E5 | reverse complement strand
CACACCCGTCCACCCAGCGCCCCGGCACGGCCGGGTTACTTCACCGAGCCGCTCATCAGGCCACCGATGAAGTACCTGCCCAGCAGCACGTAGACGAGCAGGGTCGGCAGCGAGGCCAGCAGAACCCCGGCCATGATCGAGTTGTAGTCCGGGTTCTGGCCACCGGCGAGCTCGTTGAGCGCGTAGGTGACCGGGCCGTTGTTGCGGGTCGTGAGGAACAGCGCGAACAGGAAGTCGTTCCACGCAGAGGTGAACTGCCAGATCATCGCCACGACGAAGGCCGGTGCGGAGATGGGCAGCACGATCGAGCGCAGGACCCGGAGCATTCCTGCACCGTCCACCTTGGCCGCCTCGAGGATCTCGTTGGGCACGGCCGTCGCGTAGTAGTTGCGGAAGATCAGCGAGCAGATCGGGATGCCGTAGATGCAGTGCGCCATGATCAGCTTGACGATCCCGTCGATCCACGGCGCGCCGGCCTGGAGCTGCAGGAACATCCCCTGCAGCGGGATCATCACCGCCTGGTAGGGGATGAACATCCCGAACAGGAACAGCGTGAAGATCGTCTGCGACCCCGGGAAGGTCCACTTCGCGAAGACGAACCCGTTGAGTGCCCCCAGGACCGAGGAGATCACGGCCACCGAGACCGCGAGGATGAGCGAGCGGTACATCGAGGGCGCCAGGGTCGACCACGCGGAAGACCAGCCGTCCAGGGACAACCGGGTGGGCAGGTTCCACGCGGACGAGGCGTTGACGTCGGAGGCGGGCTTCAGGCTCGTCACCAGGATCACGTAGAGCGGGATCAGGATGATGACCACGAAGACGATCAGGACGGCGTAGCGCAGCGTGCGCGTCCCTGCGGAGCCCATCGTCCCGGGTGCGCCGTGCTGGACGGGCGCGACGGGGATGGCCTCTTCGGTGAGGACCGAGCTGGACATCAGCGACTCCTCTCCGAGCGGCTGGTACTCACCAGGTAGGGCACCACGACGATGGCCACGATGATGAGCAGGATGGTCGCGTTGACGGCGGCGGCCTGGGCGTCGGACTGGGCGAACAGCTGCGTCCACATCATCGTGGTCGGGACCGCCGCCTTGTAGGAGTTCGGTCCGGCGATGACATAGATGAGGTCGAACATCTTCATCGACATGTGCCCCAGAATGATCAGCGCCGACAGGGCGATCGGGGACAGTTGCGGGAAGAGCACGTGGCGGTAGATCTTCCACTCGCTGGCCCCGTCGATGCGCGCGGCCTCCCGCTGGTCGTCCGAGATGCCCCGGAAGCCGGCGAGGAACAACGCCATGACGTAGCCGGAGAGCTGCCAGATGGCCGGCAGCGCCATCGCTGCCATCGAGAACCGGTTGTCAGCCGACCACCACGAGCTCTGCAGCCCGTCGAGGTGCAGCTTGATGAACAGCTGGTTGAGGCCGATCGCCTCGCCCTCCCCCTTGGCCGGGCTGAGCAGCCAGCGCCAGACGACGCCCGCCGCGATGAAGGACACTGCCATCGGGAACAGGTAGACCGACCGGAAGAGCCCCTCAGCCGAGACGCCCTTCTCGAGCAGGACCGCCCACAGCAGTCCCATGAGCATGGTGCCGATCATGAAGACCACGGTGAGGACCAGCAGGTTCATCAGGGCGTGCCGGTAGTCACCGCTGCCGAGCAGCTGCGTGTAGTTGCGGTAGCCCCCGGGGTTGACCACCTTGTCGGTGACGAAGTTCGTCGACCTCTGCAGCGAGGTGAAGACGTTCTTGCCGATGAGGTAGTAGACGAAGACGCCCACGAGGATGATCGAGGGCAGCACGAGGAGGAACCCCGGCAGCCAGTTCTTTACCTTGCGCATGCTCACTGAGCCTCTCGGAGAGCGGGGAGGGTATGCCGTGTGGTGGGGGTGGCGGGTCGCCCCGCCACCCCCACCGGCGTGGTCAGCCCAGGTTCTTCTTCGCCGCGGCGGCGAGGTCCTTGACCAGGGTCGCGTCGTCGCGGCTGGAGTGGAACTTCGACACTGCGGTCGAGATGTCCGTCGACCAGGCGAGGTTGACCGCCGCGCCGTGGGCGATCGAGGACGCGATCGTGTCGGACTTGAAGTCGCTCATGGCGCTCTGCTGGTAGGGCGGGAAGTCGCTCGCCGGGACGTCGGTCCGGGCGGGGATGGAGCCCTTGGCGAGGTTGAACGCCTTCTGGCCCTCGGCCGAGCCGATGAGGCGCAGCCAGTCCTTGGTGCCCTCGGGGTTCTTGGTGCCCTTCGGGAGGGTGAAGGAGTCGGCGAGGAAGTCGAAGACACCCTCGGTCCCGGGGACGGGGAAGTAGGTGTAGTCCGTCCCGTCCTTCTTGCCCTTGCTCGCGAACTCGGCGACGGCCCAGTCCCCCATCACGTTGTAGGCAGCCTTGCCGTCGATGACCATGTCGACCGCAGCCGGCCAGTCGTCACCGTCGGACGCCGTGTTGGTGAACGTGAGCAGGGTCTTGAAGTCGGCCGCTGCCGTCTTGACCTCGGCCGAGTCCCAGGCAGTCTTGCCGTCGAAGAGGCCGGCGTACTTGTCGGCACCGAGGTCCGACAGGAGGACGGTCTCGAGCAGCTGCACCTGGGTCCACGTGCCACCGATGGTCAGCGGCGTGTTGACCCCGCTGGACTTGAGCTTCTGGAGGTCGCTGATCCAGGTCTTCATGTCCTTGGGGTTCTCGGTGATCCCGGCCTTCTTGAGCACGACCGGGTTCGCCCACACCACGTTGGCGCGGTGGATGTTCGAGGGCACCGAGTAGATGTTGCCCTTGACCGTGAGGCGGTCGAGCAGGTCCTTCGGGAAGACCGAGGAACCCCCGAGTCCCTCGATGACGTCGTTGACGGGCTCGATCTGGCCCTTGGCGATGTAGTCGGTCAGCTCGGCCCCCGCGTGGCCCTGGAACGAGCTCGGCGGCTGGTTGTTGGCCAGGTCCGAGGCCAGCTTGGCCTTGGCGTTGCTGCCCGCGCCGCCGGCGACGGCGAGGTTGACGAACTTGTCGTTGGGGTACTTCGTCTTGAACAGCGCCTCGAGCGCGTCGAGACCGGTCTTCTCGGAGCCGGCGGCCCACCAGGTGAAGACACCGACGTCCCCGCCGGCCCCTCCCGCCTTGGTGGCCTGGGACGACGACGAGCTGGAGGTCCCGGACGAGCCGGAGTTGGCGTCGCCCGTCGCGCACGCCGTGAGGGTGAGGGCTGCGGTGGTGAAGGCCACCGCCGACAACAGGGTGGTTCTACGCATGGGATGCCTCCTGGATGGGTTGGTGTGGACGGTGGTGGAGCTGGCAGTCGTGGTGGTGGTGCTGGCTGTCGTGGTGGTGGCGCTGCGAGGGTCGGGCGTCATGTCAGGTCTCCTCGGGGAGGGTGGCAGGGTGGTGAGGGTGGCCTCCGGGGGCCGCTGGGTCGACCGTCCGGCCGGGTCCGGCGCGCACGCGGCCGGGGTCGCGTGACGGGGAGCAGCGCAGCACCGTCACGGCGCCCTCGACGACCAGGTCGCCCGCGGCATACGGGACGAGCAGGGTCTGGCCGGCCCACAGGGGCGTCGGTTCCTGGTGGGCGGAGCGGAGCGTGCCCGCGCCGTCGACGACGACGAGCACCGAGAAGCCGGCGTCCAGGTGTGCGGGCTCGTTGCGGGTCCGGACGACGTCGGCGACGAAGTACTCGGCGGCCCCGGCGGGCAGCGCCGGGCGGACCCCGCTCCCGTCCAGCCATCGAGTCCGCAGGCTCCCGATGCCTTCGCTGTCCAGTGCCGACCGGGCAACGCTCTCGAGGGCGACCTGGGGATCGAGTCCCAACCAGGCGTGGTCGGCGTCGATCCCGAAACGCTCGTGCTCGAGCATCACGGAGAAGTCCGTGGGTTCCTGCAGCTCGACGACGAGGACGCCTGCCCCGATCGCGTGCGGCTGTCCTGCGGGGACGAGGACGGCGTCGCCACGCTGGACCTCGAAGCCGTTGAGCAGCGCCAGAAGGCGCTCGTCCTGGGCCTGCACGAGCTCCGCGAGGTGGGCGGCGTCGACGTCCTCGCGGAACCCGACCCAGACCATCGCCCCCGGCTCGGCGTCGACGACCAGCCACGCCTCGGTCTTGCCGTGGGCGCAGTCGAGGTGACGGGTGGCGAAGGCCCGGTCGGGATGGCTGTGGACGGGGAGCCGCTCCCCTGCGTCGAGCAGCTTGACCAGGAGTCCCGGTTCCACACCGTGGCGCGCGAGGTGCTCCTCCCCCAACCAGGCCACGGCGTCCTGCTCCAGGGCGTCGGCGAGCAACCGCCCGTCGGGCAGCACGGTGAGCCCGTCCCCGCCCTCGGCGAACAGCCGCGTCGTGGAAGCCAGCCAGTCCTCGGGACGCCGTCCGTCGAAGTCATCGGGCACGTCGAGGCCGCGGAAGGCCAGGATGCGCTCTCCGCCTCGGTAGAACCGCCGCGGCGTGTTCGGCGTGAGGGGGACGACCGCTCCGGTCTGGGTCAGGTGTCGCGTCACGGGGCGACCCCCACGGCCGCGCGCAGATCCGGTGTCGGGCGCAGGTCGCCGGAGGCGCGCACCACCAGCCGCGTCGGGAGGGTGACCGATCGCGGTGGCCCGTCGTCGCCGTGCACCCGCGCGAACAGCTGCTGCGCGGCGGCGCGGCCCATCGCGGCGGGGTCCTGGTGGACCACGGTGACGGCCGGCTCCAGCAGGTCGGCCAGCTCGAAGTCGTCGTAGCCGACGAACGCGACCTGCGCCCCCACACGTCGTACTGCCCGGAGCATGGCCACGGTCACCCGGTTGTTGCCGGTGACGAGCGCCGTGACCGCATCGGGCCCAGACGTCCAGCGCCTGAGGAGGTCGGCCAGCGAGTCGGGCGTGTGCGGCCCCATCGCCACACCGGGGTCGCCGTCGAGCCGGAGGTCGGCGTGGGTCGTGCGGAAGGCGCGCTCGCGCTCCTGCGCCGTCCAGTAGGCCGGGTCGTCGCCGAGGAAGCCGATCCTGCGGTGGCCGCGCGCAGCCAGGTGCTCGACGGCCGCGCGGATGCCCCCGGCGTTGTCGCTCAGCACGTTGTCGGCGGACTCGTCGGACCCCGGGCGGTCGACGTACACCACGGGGGCACCCCAGGTGCGGTGGAGTGCACCCTCGGTCCCCGCCGGCACCACGACCAGGCCGTCGACCTGGCGAGCCAGGAGGGCCGCGACGATGGCGGCTTCCCGCGCAGGGTCACCCTCGGCCGAGGCGGTGATCAGCAGGTGCCCCTCGCGCCCCGCCTCGCGTTCGACCGCCGCGGCCAGCTGCGAGTAGAAGGGGTTCGACAGGTCCTCGACGACGAGCCCGATGCTCGCGGAGGTCCCTCGGCGCAGCTGGCTGGCGCTGTCGTTGCGCTGGAAGCCCAGGCGCTCGATGACCTGGCGGACCTTGCGTGCCGTCTCCGGTCGCACCCTTGCCTCGCCGTTCACCACGCGGGACACCGTCTTGAGCGAGACCTCGGCCTCGCGGGCGACGTCCACCATCGTCGGTCGTCCGGACCCGGATGGTGACAACGTTGTCATGGCACGAGACTGCAACGGTCCTTCCGCTCCTGTCAAGGAGGCGCCAAAGCACTGTCATCTGTTTGTGACAACGATGTCATCCAATGTCACGAAAGATCCGCTCTGTCCCGAGCGGCCCACCTGGCAGCGAGCGGGACCGACCGGGCCAGACCGGCAGAGCCGGACCGAGTGCGACTAGGCCCGGTGTGCCGGGTGGCTGGGCCACGGGGCGTCGTGTGCCCGCAGCGTGGTCCAGCCCAGGTCCCGGGCTGCGAGCGCTGCGAGGGCCGCGATCGCGATCGTGGCGTTGTTCACACGGCCGGCGAGGACGGCGTCACGCACCTCTTCGAGCGGGACCCAGCGCACCGGCATACCGAGCTCCTCACCGTCCCTGACGTGGCGGTCGGACTGGGGAACGGGCGAGAGGTCACGCGCCAGGTAGATCCGCAGGGCCTCGTCGAGGCCGCCGGGTGAGCTGACGTAGTCGGCGAGCACGTGCCAGGTCGCGGCGCGCAGGTCGGCCTCCTCGTGCAGCTCGCGCGCGGCGCCCACGTGGGGAGGCTCCCCCGTGACGTCGAGGAGTCCGGCCGGGATCTCCCACTCGAAGGTCCGCACCGGGTGCCGGTACTGCTGGATGAGGCAGAGCCGACCCTCGTCGTCGAGTGCGGCCACGGCCACGGCGCCGGGATGGCGGACGTACTCGCGGGTCACCTCGCCGGCCTCACCGAGGTCGACGCGGTCGCGCACGACGTCCCAGACCAGCCCGTGCATGGCCACCTCGGAGTGGCGCACCGGCAGGGACTCGTGGCGGTCGGCGAGCTCTCCAGGGTCGGCGGACCCGTCGTGCCGCACGCTCACGCCGAGGCGTCGACCGTGCTGCGAGGTCGCTCGACCTCGACCAGGCGGGCCGCGCGCTGGGCGTTGATGGCGGCCTCGACCAGTCCGGCGAACAACGGGTGGGCTCGGTGCGGTCGGGACTTGAACTCGGGGTGCGCCTGCGTCGAGACGTAGTACGGGTGCACCTCTCGGGGCAGCTCGACGAACTCGACGAGGTTGTCGTCCGGCGACAGGCCGGAGAAGACCAGCCCGGCCTCCTCGAGCTGCTCGCGGTAGCCGTTGTTGACCTCGTAACGGTGCCGGTGGCGCTCGTCCACGGCCACGGCGCCGTACGCCTCTGCGATGACCGAACCCTCGGCGAGCTTGGCCGGGTAGGAGCCGAGGCGCATCGTGCCGCCGAGGTCTCCGGCCCCCTCGACGAAGGCCTTCTGCTCCTCCATCGTCGCGATCACCGGATCGGGCGTCTGGGGGTCGAACTCGGTGGAGCTGGCCCCGGCGATGCCCGCGACGTTGCGGGCGTACTCGATGACCATGCACTGCAGCCCGAGGCAGATGCCCAGCGTGGGGACCTGTCGCTCGCGGGCCCACTTGAGGGCACCGAGCTTGCCCTCGATGCCGCGCACGCCGAAGCCACCGGGCACCAGCACCGCGTCGACGCCCCCGAGGGCCTTCTGGGCGCCGGACTCGGTCTGGCACTCGTCGCTGGCGACCCAGCGGATCGAGACCTTCGCATCGTGGTGGAACCCACCGGCACGCATGGCCTCGGTGACCGAGAGGTAGGCGTCCGGCAGGTCGATGTACTTGCCGACGAGGGCGATCTCGACGGTGTGCTCGGGGCTGTGCACGCGCCGCAGCAGCTCGTCCCAGGCGGTCCAGTCGACGTCACGGAAGTTCAGGCCCAGCCGACGGATGACGTAGGCGTCGAGGCCCTCCTTGTGCAGGACCTTCGGGATGTCGTAGATGCTCGGGGCGTCGACGGCCGCGGCGCAGGCCTCGGTGTCGACGTCGCACATCAGCGAGATCTTGCGCTTGATGCTGTCCGGGATCTCGCGGTCGGCGCGCAGTACCAGCCCGTCGGGCTGGATGCCGACCTGCCGCAGCGCGGCCACGGAGTGCTGGGTGGGCTTGGTCTTGAGCTCGCCGCTCGGGGCGAGGTAGGGCACCAGCGAGACGTGCAGGAAGAAGACGTTGTCGCGACCCACGTCGTGGCGGACCTGGCGAGCGGCCTCGAGGAACGGCAGTGACTCGATGTCGCCGACCGTGCCGCCGATCTCGGTGATGATGATGTCGGGAGCTTCGGCCCGCGAGACCCCGGGGCTGCCGGCCGCCTGGGCCCGCATCCGCTCCTTGATCTCGTTGGTGATGTGGGGGATCACCTGGACGGTGTCGCCGAGGTACTCCCCGCGCCGTTCCTTGGCGATCACCTGGTTGTAGATCTGCCCGGTGGTGACGTTGGCCCGGCCCACGAGGTTGCTGTCGAGGAAGCGCTCGTAGTGGCCGATGTCGAGGTCCGTCTCGGCACCGTCGTCGGTCACGAAGACCTCACCGTGCTGGAACGGGTTCATCGTGCCCGGATCCACGTTGAGATAGGGATCGAGCTTCTGCATCGTCACTCGCAGTCCGCGAGCACGGAGCAGATGTCCGAGGCTGGAGGCGGTCAGTCCCTTGCCCAGAGAAGAGGCAACGCCGCCGGTTACGAAGATGTGTTTCGTCTGTTCCACCACGGGGTTCAAGCCTACGTCATGCCGGGCAGGGCTGAGTACCACTGGTGCCAGCGACTCGCCGTGGCTTTGCCGTCGTCCCACGATGTGGCCCGCTCGCGGCCCGCCGCGGAGGCGGTATGCCGGGCGGCCGGGTCAGTGAGGTAGCGCTCGACAGCGCCTGCCATCGCCGTGGCGTCACCCACGGGCACGAGTGCGCCGACACCCTCCACGAGGTCCCTGAGGCCGCCGGTGTCGGTGGCCACGACGGGCACACCCGCCGCCATGGCCTCCTGCACCACCAGGGCGCGCGCCTCCCAGCGGCTCGGGAGCACGAAGACCGCGGCGGCCCGCAGCCAGCGCTCCGGCTCGTCCTGCGACCCGACGAAGTGGACCGGCGCACGGACTGCCTCGGTCCTCAGCCGCAGCCGGCTGAGCAGATCGACGTCCCCGTCGCCCACGACCACCCACGAAGCGGGCCCCACTGCCGCCATCGCGCCCGCTCGGATCGACGCTGACGAGGCGGCATCGACGAGGGTCTCGAGATCCTTCTGCGGGGCGATCCTGGCGATGGTCAGCACCAGAGGCGAGTCGGGCTCCGGCTCGATTCCGTTCTCCCGCAACAGGACTGCTGCCAGGGCTCGGCGCTTGTCGCCGGCGAGCGGCTCGTGTGCGAGGAGTCCGGGAACGCGGGGCGACGGCACGGGTGCCAGGCGTGGCTGGCGCGCGCCGTGCCGTCTGGCCTCGTCGACGAGGTCGGTGCTCGCGCCGGTGACCAGGGCGGCACGACGAGCAACGAACCGCTGGATGGTAGTCGAGAGCCGGCCGCGCAGACCACGAGCGGCCAGCACGGCATTGTGCTGGCTCACCACGACGGGGGTCCGTGTCCCGACAGCGACGAGCACGGCCACCAGGCCGGCCTGGTGCCCGTGGGCGTGCACGACCTCGGCACCCTCGACGAGCCTGCGCAGCCGCCACAGGTGGCGCAGCGAGCCGATCAGCCCGGCGGCCCGTCCCGGCCACCACAGCCGCGCCTGCGTGATGCCGAACCTCTCGGCCGTGAGCCGGTCGGTGACCACGCTGACGTCGTCGCCCAGCTCGCGCAGACCCCGGGCCAGGTCCACCGCGTGGGTCCCGATGCCACCGGTGCTGCGCCCGACGAGCACCACGACCTTCATGAGTCGCTCCCCCGGCGCCGACCGCGGCCACGCTCGCGCAGGGCCTGCATGGCCTTGCGGTCGCCGACCATCATCACGCCCAGGTAGGCCAGGAGGGTCACGAGCGCGGTCAGCAGACCGCTGCCGAGGGCGGACCGCAGGGAGTCCGGAGACAGGCCCCGCGCCACGGTGTCGCCCACCGCGAGCCCCACCGCCACCGCCACGACAGCAGCCCCGAGGGTCCGGCCGGAGCCCTGGACCGCCTCGGCGCCCCAGGCGCTGCGGACCAGCAGCACCAGCACCACGGCCGACACGGTCATGCCCAGGGTCGAGCCGATGCCGAGCAGTGCCAGGGTCGTGCCGGCCCCAGAGCCCTCCGGGACCAGGGCGATCGGGACCAGTGCCGCGAGCGCCCACCCTGCGGCCACGGCGAGCGCCGCATGGATCGGCCGTCCGCGGACGTAGAGCGCACGGGTGAGCAGGGCGGTCACGGAGAAGCCGACGAGTCCCGGCGCATACGCCGACAGGGCGGCAGGCAGGGCCGCCAGCGCAGCCGCTCCGCCTGCGTCGGCACCCCGGTCGAAGGAGGCGAAGAAGACCCCAACCGGGCGGGAGACCGCCATCAGCACGGTGACTGCTCCGGCGGTCAGCAGCAGGATCCCTCGCAGGGCACCTGCCAAGGTGTCCCGGGCAGACGTGCCGACCGGCTGCTCGAGCAGCTCGGCGGCGTTCGAGTGCGCCAACGCCGGAAAGGCGGACGTCGCGATCGGGACCGCCAGCACGGCATACGGCAGGAGGTAGACGGCCTGGACGTAGGTGTAGACGTTGACCACACCGGTGTCGAGGGTGCGCGGTGCATGGGTCAGCCAGAGGGTCGCCGCGACGGCCCCCTGCTGGGCGACCAGCGCGAGCACGCCCGCCCCGGCGAGCGAGCCGGCCCGTCGGGCCACGCCCTCGGGGAAGGTGAACGTCGGCCGCAGCCGCACGCCGGCCCGCGCGGCCGGCACGAGCAGCGGCAGGCTGAGCACGACGACGCCGAGGGTCGTGCCCCCGGCGAGCATCCAGACCGCACCACTGGAGATGTCGGCCGGCGTGGTCGAGGCATCGGCCAGGAAGCGGTAGCCGAGGTACGCGCCGATGACCACGAGGCTCGACAGCAGCGGTGCGAGCGCAGCAGCCAGGAACCGTCGGTGCGCCTGGAGGATCCCGGCCAGCACGATCCCCACGCCGTAGAGGGCGACCTGCGGAGCGAAGATGACGAGCATCGTGGTGCCCAGGTCGGCGCTGCCCGGGACGTCGGTGTCGCCCAGGAGCAGCCCACTGAGCCAGGGCGCCGCGAGGGCGAGCAGGGCTGACAACGGCACGAGGACCGCCAACGCCCAGGTGAGCAGGGCCGATGCGGTCTGGTCTGCGTCCTCCCTGCGACCGCCGCCGAGCTGACCGGCGATGAGCGGCACGGCCACCGCCGCGAGGGCTCCCCCTGCGGCAACCTCGTAGACGACGTTCGGGAGCATGTTGACGGTCTGGTAGGTGTCCCCCACCCCGCCGGCTCCGACGTTGGCCGAGAAGACGAGGGTGCGGGCGAAACCCGCGAGCCGCGCCAGCAGCGTCGCAACCGCGATGACGGCCGCGGCCCTGGCCACCGAGGTGCCGACCGACCTGGCCGTCATCGACGACACCGCATCACGGGCGACACCGCATCAACGACGACCCAGGGCGTCCAGCTCGCGCAGCACCGGGGTGGACTCGATGACCTTGGTGAAGGACACCTTCTCCGAGGCCAGGGTCAGGGCTGCCAGGCCGGCCAGCGCGACCCAGCGGCCGCGTCCGCTGCTGCGCTGGACGAGGGCGGCACCGAGCAACGCGCCGGCGCTGTTGGCCCCGGTGTCGCCCAGCATCGCCTCACCGGACAGGTCCGGACCGAGCAGTCCGACGGAGGCTCCGACCGCGGCGCCCGCGGCAGCCGCTGAGCGCGGTGACGTCGCGGTGAGCGCGCCGAGCAGGATCGTGGCCTTGAGAGCGCGGCCGGGACGCAGGTCGAGGAGGTTGAGCAGGTTCGCCGTGCCGGCGATCACCGCGCCACCCACGAGCGTGTCCATCGCCCCGGGTATGCCGCGGGGCGCGGTGCCGTCCGCAGTCCGCGACCGCCTGTCGATGAGCGCGGCTGACACGAGGCCGGTGATGCCGAGGCCGACGATCTTCACCGCCCCGGTCGTGACCTCACCACGGGCGAGGGCCCCCAGGTGGCCCTTGAGGCCCTTGCTGCTGGAGTCGCCCCTGAGGTCGTCCAGCGCTCCGAAGGCCGCCGACGAGCTTGCCGCGAGCACCGGTCCCGGACCGGCACCGAGGAGCGCCGCGGCACCGGCGGCACCCGCGGCATACGCGGGGCCCTCGAGGAGGGTGACGGTGCGACCGGCGTGGTTGGTGCGATCCCAGGTGGCCGACCCACCCGGCGGGCGGTCGCGCAGCAGACGCAGGGCGGAGGCCGCGAGAGCGCCTGCGACGGCGCCGGACACCAGTGCACGCACGGCGGCTACTTGGTCGCCAGCTGGGGGAACGTGGCGGCGGCGCCGGATGCGAGGCCGTACTGCCCGGACTTGCCG
>NZ_JBFUEP010000067.1:0-14648 GCF_056403895.1 Pedococcus sp. P2_E5 | reverse complement strand
GGGCTCTCGCGGCTCGATGGGGAGGCTCACCGCCCCCTGTGGTCGTCCGGGTCGGCGGATCCAGCCCGCCTCGGACGGGTTTGTCAGGCCGACACCTCCGATGCAGCGTCGCGCAGCGGTGCGGTGGCCAGTAGTGCCCGGTAGTCGTCGATCTGCAGCTCGCGCAGGAGTGCGGCATAGAACTCCCGACTCACTCGCAGCTTGCTGCCGTTCTCCAGGTGCCTGATGTAGGACCTGTCGACCTCGAGCGCCGCCGCGAGGTCCGACACGCCACGCCCCCGGGCCTGGCGAATGACGCGGAGTGCATAGCCGTGCACGTCGATGACCCGGTTTGCCGATGTTCCCCCAGACATGCCCATGAACATAGTCATACACGGCCACTCAGGCAAGAGTTGGGGTGAGGGTCCACAGAAAGATAGCCCCCGGTGCCGCGAGTGGGGTACAGCAGTGGCCACGACCGGTAAGGGCGTGACTGAGCAGGACCAGCAGTGACTGGATGTGACTGGGGGTGACTGGCAAGATGTCGGTCATGAACCCGCAGCAGCTCGAACAGCTCGGACACCGCGTCGAGCGCGCCCGCCTGACCCGTGGCTGGAGCAAGGAGCAGGCGGCGAGGGAGGCGAGGATCTCCTCGATCACGTGGAAGCGCGTGGAGGACGGGCTCGGTGTCCAGGACGTCAAGCGCGCGCAGGTTCTCGAGGTACTCGGACTGGACGACCGCGGTGAGCCTGTCGGTGCGTCGACGCACAATGAGGGCTTCGTGACCGCTCCCGGTCCGCGAGTCCGGCCAGCGGTCGGCGACGAGGAGGTCCTCGTGCTGATCGACGACGTGAGGAGCAGGCTTGACGCCCTCGAGCGACGCATCCGGGGTTCCTGACCCCTGGAAACTGCTCCGCGAGATGCGTGACGTCGTCATGCTGCGGCAGCCCATCGCCGAGCCCGCCCGCTACTACCACGGTCGTCGCGCGATCGTGCTCCGCTCCGGGCGCAGCCTCGAGGAGGAGCGGCGGTCGCTCTGGCACGAGCTCGTCCACGCCGAGCGCGGTGACACCGARTGCACCGGCTGGGCGGCGTCGGCCATCGAGCGTCGAGTCGAGCRTGAGGCCGCTCGCAGGGCCATGCCCCTGGTCGTCATGGAGCGCCGCCTCGCCGTCGCCAGCGACTGGGACGACTTCGTGTGGCACATGAAGGTGCCGGACGCATGGGTCCGGTTCCGGCTCGCCCATACCCGACCGGCCGACCGGGCCCGACTGGAGCGGGCCTGCGGGTGGTCCGACGGGGCAGCCTCCGCCTAGGGGCCGCTTCCGTCCGCGGGCGGCGACAGGGCGGCGATGGCGCCGCGGTGCCGACGTGACACGACGCGGCGGTGACCACGCGGCATACTCCTGTCTGTGAGTGAACACCTGCTGGTCTTCCCCGACCGTGAGACCGCTGACGACGTGGCCGCCGAGCTGGCCCACGAAGGCTTCTCCGAAGTGCGCGTCGTGCGGGAAGCCCTTGCGGGAGAGGACGACTCCGAGGACCACGAGTGGGCGGTCCATGTCGTCGAGGAGATGGTCGCCGACGAGTCGGGGCCGGTCGAGTCGGGCCTTCGCGACCGGTTCAGCGCCCTCGCCGAGGAGCACGGCGGCTGGTACGACCCGGAGCCCCCGACAGCCTCCTGACGCGAGCCGGCGTTGGCGGCCCGGTCGGCCGGCGCGGTCGTCCCGCCCGGTCTGGTCAGGGCACGGTCTGGTCAGGGCACGGGCTCCACGGCGACCAGTTCGAGGAACTCCTGCACGTCGAGCAGGCCGAGGGCGGCCCGCTCGACCGGCCGGATGCCCCGTCGCGCGGGGTCCMGGTAGAGCCGTGGCTGCCCGCAGGCGACCAGCCGGCCGCGGGTCTCGATCGTGCACCCTCCTGCCGCGACCACGTTCCGGACCCAGTCTGCGTGCGGCCCGTAGGTGAGCGCGATCACGAACCGGTCGCCGATCGTGAACAGGTTCACCGGTGTCTGGTAGTCGCGCCCGGACCGCCGTCCCCGGTGGTGGACCACGGCGAAACCCGGCAGGTGCCGCGCCACGGGAGTGCTCAACCGGTTGAAACCGACGCGGTTCCACCGCCCGACCGAGAGTGGAATGGGCACGCCTCCACGGTATGCCGCGGGTGGCTGCGGCGCGCACCAAGCGCGGCTGCCCGCGCCACGCGGGTGTGCTCGCCACGCGAGTGTGCTCGCCAGGGCGAATGCGCACAAGATTGAGTGGAATACACTCAACTTTGACCCGGTTGTCGATAGTGGACCCATCACCCCCGACACAGGAGAACATCCACGCATGGACCTGAAGCCGACCGCGAAGGTAGCCGAGGCGCTCGCGCTCGCCCAGCGAGCCGCCCAGAGTGCCGGMAACCCCGAGATCACCCCCGACCACCTCACGAGCGCCCTGGTGCAGCTCGACGCAGCGCAGGCCGATGCCCTGCTGCAGGCTGCCGGGACCGGCGCCGCGCACGTGCTCGGCCAGGCCGATGCCCGGTTGCGCGCCCTGCCGACGACGACGGGCGCGACCCAGCCGCCCACGTTCGGTCGTGAGGCGCTGGCCGTGCTCCAGCAGGCGGACACCCTCATGCGTGCCAAGGGGGACACCTACCTCGCGATGGACCTGCTCCTGCTCGCCCTCGCCGAGACCGGCCACCTCGCCGCGGTCCAGAAGCGGGGCGCCAAGGACATGGAGGCCAAGATCGAGGCGACGCGAGGGGGACGCACCGTGACGAGCGAGACACCGGTCGAGGGCGGCGAGGCGCTCGCGAGGTACGGCACCGACCTGACGCAGGAGGCCCGGGACGGCAGGCTCGACCCGGTGATCGGGCGCGACTCGGAGATCCGCCGGGTCGTCCAGGTGCTCTCCCGCCGCACCAAGAACAACCCCGTCCTCATCGGCGAACCCGGCGTCGGCAAGACCGCCGTCGTCGAGGGGCTGGCCCAGCGGATCGTCGACGGCGACGTCCCGGAGTCGTTGCGAGACAAGCGGTTGATCAGCCTCGACCTCGGCGCGATGGTCGCGGGCGCGAAGTACCGTGGTGAGTTCGAGGAGCGGCTCAAGGCCGTGCTCGAGGAGATCCGTGAGAGCAACGGTCAGGTCGTCACGTTCATCGACGAGCTGCACACCGTCGTCGGGGCCGGCGCGAGCGGCGAGGGCGCCATGGACGCGGGCAACATGCTCAAGCCGTTGCTCGCCCGCGGTGAGCTGCGCCTCGTCGGCGCGACGACGCTCGACGAGTACCGCCAGCACATCGAGAAGGACGCTGCCCTGGAACGCCGCTTCCAGCAGGTGTTCGTCGGCGAGCCGTCGGTCGAGGACACCATCGCGATCCTGCGCGGGCTCAAGGAGCGGTACGAGGCGCACCACAAGGTCGAGATCGAGGACGCCGCCCTCGTCGCGGCCGCCTCCCTGTCGGACCGCTACATCAGCGGGCGCCAGCTGCCGGACAAGGCCATCGACCTCGTGGACGAGGCGGCCTCCCGGCTGCGGATGGAGATCGACTCCAGCCCCGTGGAGATAGACGAGCTGCGCCGCTCGGTCGACCGTCTCAAGATGGAGGAGCTGCACCTCGAGCGCGAGACCGACGACGCCTCCGTCGAGCGGTTGGCCCGGCTCCGCGAGGACCTGGCGAACAGGTCCGAGGAGCTGGCCGCGCTCAACGCCCGCTGGGAGTCGGAGAAGTCCGGTCTGAACCGCGTGGGCGACCTCAAGACCCAGATCGACGAGGCTCGCACCCGGCTCGAGAAGGCGCGCCGGGAGTACGACTTCGAGACCGCCAGCCGGATCGAGTTCGGCGAGATCCCCGAGCTCGAGAAGGCACTGGCCGTCGCGAACGAGGACGAGGTCGCGTCCGGTCGCGCCAGCGCCGACCTCATGGTCAAGGAGCGCGTGGGCGCCGACGACATCGCCGAGGTGATCTCGGCCTGGACCGGCATCCCGGCCGGCCGCCTGCTGCAGGGCGAGACCGAGAAGCTGCTGTCGATGGAGTCGATCATCGGTTCCCGGCTCATCGGCCAGACCGCGGCCGTCGAGGCCGTCAGTGACGCCGTGCGGCGTTCTCGTGCCGGCCTCGCCGACCCCAACCGTCCCACCGGCTCCTTCCTCTTCCTGGGTCCTACCGGCGTCGGGAAGACCGAGCTCGCCAAKTCGCTGGCGGACTTCCTCTTCGACGACGAGCGGGCCATGGTCCGCATCGACATGAGCGAGTACTCCGAGCGGCACGCCGTCGCCCGCCTGATCGGTGCGCCGCCCGGGTACGTCGGCTACGAGGAGGGCGGTCAGCTCACCGAGGCCGTCCGCCGCCGCCCCTACTCGGTGGTGCTGCTCGACGAGGTGGAGAAGGCGCACCCCGAGACGTTCGACATCCTGCTCCAGGTCCTCGACGACGGGCGGCTCACCGACGGCCAGGGGCGCACGGTGGACTTCCGCAACGTCATCCTCGTGATGACCAGCAACCTCGGCAGCCAGTTCCTCGTCGACCCCAACCTGCCTGACGAGGCCAAGCGCGAGGCCGTCATGGGGATGGTCCGAGCGAGCTTCAAGCCCGAGTTCCTCAACCGGCTCGACGAGGTCGTCATCTTCGACCCGCTCACCTCCGCCGAGCTCGGCCACATCGTCGAGCTCCAGGTCCGCGAGCTGGCCAGTCGCCTGGTCGACCGCCGGATCACCCTCGAGGTCACCGACGCCGCACGCGAGTGGCTGGCGATCACCGGCTACGACCCCGCCTACGGTGCCCGTCCGTTGCGCCGACTCGTGCAGAAGGAGATCGGCGACCGCCTCGCCAAGGCTGTCCTGGGTGGCCGGGTCCGCGACGGCGACACGGTGACCGTCGACCTCGACGAGCAGGCGGACACCCTCACCCTGCGCTGAGGCACGCCGGCGACGACCGAGGGGTATGCCGGGTGGTGACCACCCGGCATACCCCTCCTGCCGTTCGGCATGCCGCCTCGGCGAGAGTCTGCTGAGGTGGGGGCATGCCGCGGATCGGTTTCCACGCCTCACACGAGCAGATCAGCCCACGCCAGCTGCTGGCCGACGTCCAGCACGCCGAGCGAGCCGGGTTCGCGATGGCGATGTGCTCCGACCACTTCTCGCCGTGGAGCACGCGACAGGGCCACAGCGGGTACACCTGGTCGTGGCTCGGCGCAGCCCTTGCCACCACGGACCTCGACCTCGGGTGCGTCAGTGCTCCGGGGCAGCGCTACCACCCCGCGGTCCACGCGCAGCGGATCGCGACGCTGGGACAGATGTTCCCCGGCCGGTTCTGGGTCGCGCTCGGCAGCGGCGAGGCGAGCAACGAGCACATCACCGGGGACGGATGGCCACGCAAGGAGCTGCGGACGCAGCGGCTGGAGGAGTGCGTCGACGTCATCCGGCGGATGCTGGCCGGCGAGGAGGTCAGCCACGACGGCCTCGTGACCGTCGACCGCGCCAGGCTGTGGGACCTCCCAGAGCCGACGCCACTTCTCGTGGGCCCGGCGGTGTCGGTCGAGAGTGCGGCCCGGGTGGCCGCCTGGGCGGACGGGCTGGTCACCGTCAACCAGCCTGTCGACACGCTGCGGGAGGTGTTGGCGGCCTACCGCGGTGCAGGAGGCAGGGGGCGAGCCGCCCTGCAGGTTCACCTGTCCTGGGCGCCGACCGAGGACGAAGCCCTGGGTACGGCGCACGACCAGTGGGCCGGCAACGTCTTCGGGCCACCGGTCCCGTGGGACCTCGAGACGGCCGAGGCGTTCGACGTGCTGTGGCAGCAGGTCGAGCCGGAGGCGGTGCGCGACGCCGTACGCGTCTCGGCCGACCTCGGGCAGCACCGCGAGTGGCTGGCGGAGTACGCCGACCTGGGGTTCGACGACCTCTACCTCCACCACGTGGGGCAGCGGCAGGACGCCTTCATCGACACGTTCGGAGAGCAGGTCCTGCCCGCCCTGGGCAGCGCCGGGAGCTGACCACCCGGCATACCCCCCGGATGCGTGCCGCGTTGCGACCATGGGGAGCGGTTCCCTCGGACTACCGTGGGTGCCATGCGCCTCAAGGGAATCGCCATCGCCGCCATCGCGGCACTCGCCCTCGTGGGGTGCTCGACCGACGACAAGCCCCCGGCCAAGGAGGGCACCCCGGCCGAGCAGCTCGCCGCTGCGCGCACGAACCTCGAGAAGAGCCCGGCGGTGACCTTCACCCTCGAGGCGACCGACCTGCCCAGCAAGGCGGTCGGGGTGTCCGCCGCCAAGGGCACGGGACTGTTCACCCCGCCGTCGTTCCAGGGCACCCTCAACGCCACGATCGCCGGCGTGACCGGGACCGTCGACGTGATCGCTGTGGAGCAGGACGTCTTCATGAAGTTCTTCACCCCCGGCTACAACAAGATCGACCCGGCGACCTATGGGGCGCCCAACCCGGCGCAGCTGTTCAACAAGCAGACCGGGATCACCAGCCTGATCGGCAAGACCCAGTCCCTCGCCAAGGGTGGCCAGGTCCGCGACGGCTCGGACGTGCTCACGTCCTTCACGGGCAAGCTCCCCGGTGCCGCCGTGGCGGACCTGCTCGTCATCGGGGACCGCGACAAGACCTTCGACGTGACCTACGGCGTCACCCAGAGCGGGCAGGAGCTGCGCACGGTCGTCCTCAAGGGGCCGTTCTACGCCGGAGCCACCTCGACCTACTCCCTGCGGCTCAAGAGCCTGCCCCAGCCCGTTGCGATCACCCGCCCCTAGGGCGCTGCTCGCCACGGCGTCCGTGGCGGTGGCGCTGGCCGCGGCGGACACCTACGTCGTCGTCCTGGCCCTGACGGACATGATGACCGGCGTCGGGCTCGGCATCGACGCCCTGCAGAAGGCGACTCCGATCATCTCCGGCTTCCTGCTGGGCTACATCGCCGTCCTGCCCCTCATCGGCCGCCTTGCGGATCTCGTTGCCAGACAACGGATCCTGGTCGCCTGCTTGATGATCTTCGTGATCGGGTCGGCGATCACGGCCCTCGCTGTCGAGCTGCCCGTCCTGGTGACCGGGCGGGTGCTCCAGGGCATCGGTGGCGGTGGGCTCGTGCCCGCCACGCTCGCGATCGTGGCCGACCTCTGGCCGGCCGACCGGCGGGGCACGCCCCTGGGCGTTGTCGGGGCGGTGCAGGAGGTGGGCAGCGTCCTCGGGCCGGTCTTCGGTGCAGCTGTCCTCGCCATCTCCGGCTGGCGGATGATCTTCTGGCTCAACGTGATCGCCGGTCTCGTCCTGGCTGGTGCGGTGCTGGTGGTCGGAGGCGAGAAGCCGCGGCGGCCACGCGGCATACCCCTCGTGCTCGGCGCCTCTGCGCTGGTGGTGGGTGGCCTGGCGCTCGCCGCACCGTCGCGGCTGGCGGCCGACGTGACGCTCGGGGTGCCGTTCGTGCCCTTCGGTGACTCGACGTCGCGGGTGCTGACCCCGATCGGGGTGGTCGCCCTCACCCTGGTGCTGGCTCTCGTCGCGGTGACGGCCCCGCGGTGGTGGATGCTGCTGCGTCGCGTCGACCTGCTCGGTGCCCTGTTCCTCGGTCTGGCCCTCGGCAGCGTGGTGCTCACCTTTGCCGCCAGCGATCCCGAGCGAGAGGTGGTCGGGCCGCTGGGGTACGCGTTGCTGCCGGTCGGGGCGCTTGCCCTGGGGCTCTACCTCTGGCGGCACCACACCGTCGCCGAGCCACTCGTCGCTCGTGGTGTCGTGCGAGGCCGTGCCCGGACGTCCCTCGTCGTGAGCCTCCTGGTCGGTGCCGCCCTCGTCGCGGTCATCGTCGACGTCCCGGTGCTCGCGCGGCTGACCCTGACCGACTCGCAGACGGTCGCGGCGTTCGTGCTGGTGCGGTTCCTGCTGGCGGTGCCGGTGGGGGCGCTGCTCGGCGGGTGGTCCCTGCGCAGGTTCGGTGACGGGCTGGTCAGTGGCGTGGGCCTGGTGGTGGCGACCATCGGCCTGTTCGCCATGAGCCGTTGGGGTGAGGGCTCGCTCGACGGACCGATGGCCACGGTGGTCCTGGTCGCCGTGGGCCTCGGCATCGGGATGGCGCTCGCACCGGTGAACAACGCTGCTCTCGCCGACGCCCCGGCCGATGCGCACGGCGTGGCGTCTGCCCTCGTCGTCGTGGCCCGCATGGTCGGCATGGTCGTCGGCCTGGCCCTGCTCACGGCCATCGGCCTGCACCGCTACTACGACACGGTGGCGGCGCTGCCCGACCAGACGGACACGAAGGCCCTCCTCGCAGCCGGCCTCGTGCAGGTGCAGACGGTGTTCCTCGGCGCGGCGATCGCGGCGCTGCTGGGCGCGTTCGCCTCGGTGGGCCTCGGCCTACGGCGTCGACCGGCGGACGACCATCGTGAGCCGTCAGGCTCGCCGCTGAGCACGGCAAGGCTCGGCTGACCCTCACCCTGGTCGTCGGGCGGCGACCGGGCGCCGGCTCAGCCGGTCCCGCGCCGGGTCGGCTTCGGAACCAGAAGCCGGCGGGCGCCCTCCAACCGTGGTGAACCCTTCCCGTGCGCTCGAGCTTGCCCGCGTGGTCGGCGTGGTCGGCCTCGCCCTGACGACCGCAGCGTGCGTCCCGCCGCCGAAGGCGTGCACGGAGATCGGCGCCACGAACGGTGTGCGCGTCACCATCGCCGGCTTTCCCCGGGCGTTCGATGCCCAGGCGCGCGCCGACGAGATCAGTGTGCGGGCCTGTGTCGGGGCAACCTGTGGGACGGGTGCGTTCAGGGGTGCCGAGGAGGACTCGGCGTGGGTCGACCTGCCCGCCGTCGGCTCCACCGACCCCGTCGACATCGTCGTCACGGCGCGCGACAGCGCGGGCGCGGTGTTCGTCCCGGCCACCACGGTCCGCGTCGTCCCGCGCAAGGTCCAGCCCAACGGGGCCGGGTGCGAGCCCACGGCCTTTCAGGCGCAGGTGACGGTCACGCCACCGGCGAGAGCAGTGTCGTGAACGCGTCGACGACCTCGTCGGTGGCTTCGTAGACCAGCATGTGACCGCGGCCGGGCAGGATTCTCAGCTCGGCGTGGGGGACCAGCTCGGCGAGCCGCCGACCGTGCCGGGGGTGCGTGAGCCGGTCGCGGTCCCCGACGAGCACGACGGTGGGTATGCCGGCCAGCTGGCTCAGCGCCTCGCTCTCGTCGTGCTCCCCGAGGGCGCCGAAGAACCGGCCCATGGTCGGAAGACTCGTGCTCGCCGCCATGTCGCGGGTCAGCTGCACCTGGGACGGGTCGGCGTCGTAACCGAAGAGCAGTCGTCGCTGGCCGCGCGTGGTGACGAACCGCCCCGCGGGGATCCCCGGCATGCGCGACGCGAGGGCCATCAGGCGGCCCTCGAGAGTCGAGAGGCGGTTCTGCAGGTCGCCCGCGCTGGTTGCCACGAGCACCGCGCCGGCAACCCGGGAGCGGAACTCGCCGGGGTGCAGCCCCGCGTAGGCCATCACGGTCATGCCGCCCATCGAGTGACCGCCGAGGACCACTCGGCCCCGTGGCGCCACCACGTCGAGCACCGCCGCTAGGTCGTCACCGAGCATCCGCACGGTCGGCTGGCCGCGCAACGGGCTGGACCCGCCGTGCCCGCGCTGGTCGTAGGTCACGACCCGCACCCCGGCCACGACGAGCCGCTCGACGACGGGGAGCCACGACGCACGAGTGAGCGTCCAGCCGTGTGCCAGGACCACGGTGGGGACGGAAGTCGCGCCACCCGCGACGTCCGCGTCGCCCTCGGAAGCCGGCCCGGCGGCATACTCCTGCACCCGGAGCAGGGCTCCGTCGGGGGCGGCGACGGTGAAGGTGCGGGAGGCCATGCGCGCCATTATCACCGTGGGTGGGGTCTGGTGCGGACCAGCCTGCTGGTCAGCCCCCGGCCGCTCAGTCGTCCAGCTGGACGACGACGGGCGCGTGGTCGGAGGCGCCCTTGCCCTTGCGCTCCTCGCGGTCGATCACCGCGCCGGCCACCCTGGCCGCGAACGCCGGGGTGCCGAGGATGAAGTCGATCCGCATGCCGCGGCGCTTCTGGAAGCTCAGCATCTTGTAGTCCCAGTAGGTGAAGGTGCCCGGTTCCGGGGTGTGTGGCCGCACGACGTCGACGAAGCCGGCGTCGAGCACCGCCTGGAAGGCCGCCCGCTCACTGGGGGAGACGTGGCTCTTGTCGAGGTAGTACTCCATCGACCAGACGTCCTCGTCCTGCGGTGCGATGTTCCAGTCGCCCATGAGCGCCGCCGTCTCGCCGGCCTCGACCGACGTCCTGGCCTGGTCGCGGAGCCGGGCCAGCCAGTCGAGCTTGTAGACCATGTGCGGGTCCTCGATGTGGCGCCCGTTGGGGACGTAGACCGAGGTGACCTTGACGCCGCCGCAGGTCGCGGTGAGGGCGCGTGCCTCGACCACCGGTGGCTCGCCCCACGCGGGGGCGTCGGGGAACGACGGCGTGACGTCCTCGATCCCGACCCGGGAGACGATGGCTACCCCGTTCCAGTGGTTGAGGCCGTGGTGGGCGACCTCGTAACCGAGGGCCTGCAGCCGGTCGAACGGGAACTGCGCGTCGGTCGCCTTGGTCTCCTGGATGGCGAGCACGTCGACGTCGCTGCGCTCCAGCCAGGCCTCGACACGGTCGATGCGGGAGCGGATGGAGTTGACGTTCCAGGTGGCTATGCGCACGCAGGCAACCCTATGCGGACCCGCCTAGAGTGAGGTCATGAGCACTGCCCTCGTCACCGGCGCCACCGCCGGCATCGGCCTGTCCTTCGCCCACGTCCTCGCGGAGCGCGGCCACGACGTGGTGCTCGTGGCCCGCGACCGCGCGCGGCTGGAGAACGTCTCCGACGAGCTGCGGGCGAAGTACTCCGTCGGCACCGAGATCCTCGTCGCCGACCTGTCCGACCGAGCCGAGACCGGCAAGGTCGCCGAGCGCCTGGCCGACCTCGCTCGCCCCGTCGACCTGCTGGTCAACAACGCGGGCTACTCGCTCAAGGGCTCGTTCCTGCGCCACGACATCGCGCAGGAGGAGGCCAACTTCGACGTGCTGTGCCGGGCGGTCCTCGTCCTGTCGCACGCGGCTGCCACCGCGATGCGCGAGCGTGGCCACGGCGCCATCGTCAACGTCTCGTCGGTCGCGTCGTTCCTCACCGCGGGCACCTACTCGGCCAACAAGTCCTACGTCACCGTCTTCACGGAGGGTCTTGCCGCCGAGCTGCGCGGCTCCGGCGTGACGGCGACCGCCCTCTGCCCGGGTTTCACGCACACCGAGTTCCACCAGCGGGCCCAGGTCGACATGTCGAGCATCCCCGAGTTCATGTGGCTCAACGCCGACCGGCTGGTGCGCGACTGCCTCGACGACGTCGCCAAGGGCCGCGTCGTGTCGGTTCCGTCGGCCCAGTACAAGGCCATCGTCGCCGCGCTGCGCCTCGTGCCGCGCTCGATCGTGCGCCGTCGCGCCCGCGGCGTCCACCGCCCGGGCGAGTGAGCCACGAGACTGGGCCACGCGGCATACCTCACCGTCTCGCTCGGTAGGCTCACGAACCGTGACCGACACTGCCGCCGCCCGCGCCCGCCTGCTCGAGATCGTCAAGGAGAAGGCCATCGTCCACGGCCGGGTGACGCTGTCGTCCGGCAAGGAGGCCGACTACTACGTCGACCTGCGCCGCATCACCCTCGACGGTGAGGCCGCACCGCTGGTGGGGATCGTCATGCGCGACCTCGTGGCCGATCTTGACTATGACGCCGTGGGCGGGCTGACGCTCGGAGCCGACCCCGTCGCCACCTCGATCCTGCACGCGAGCGCGGCCGCCGGTGACCGCAAGGACGCGTTCGTCGTGCGCAAGTCGGGCAAGGCCCACGGGCTGCAGCAGCGCATCGAGGGGCCGTCGATCGAGGGCCGCCGCGTCGTCGTCGTCGAGGACACGACGACCACCGGCAACTCGCCGCTCGACGCCGTGGATGCCGCCCGCGAGGCCGGGGCCGAGGTCGTGGCGATCGCGACGATCGCCGACCGCGCGACGGGCGCCGGCCAGAGGTTCGCGGACGCCGGGCTCGAGTACCGCTTCGTCTACGGCCTCGACGAACTCGGTCTGGCCTAGGCTGCACTGCAGAAGCTGCACCGCAGTAGGCGAGACGCCGCACAGGACGACGCCGCCCAAGACAAGGGGATTGCTCATGTGGGTCTGGATCATCATCGCGGTCGTGCTCGTGCTGCTCGTGCTGTGGGCGGTCGGCGTCTACAACGGGCTGATCAAGCTGCGCAACCTCGTGCAGGAGGCGTGGCGCCAGATCGATGTCGAGCTCAAGCGCCGGCACGACCTCATCGGCAACCTCGTCGAGACGGTCAAGGGCTACGCAGCCCACGAGCGCGGCACGCTCGAGGACGTCATGAAGGCCCGGTCCGCCGCGATGGCCGGTGGCCAGAGCCCCGCGCAGCAGGCCCAGAGCGAGGGCATGCTGAGCCAGGCGCTCGGTCGGCTCATCGCCGTGGCCGAGGCCTACCCCGACCTCAAGGCCAACCAGAACTTCCTGGCGCTGCAGCAGGAGCTGACCTCGACCGAGGACCGCATCGCCGCGGCCCGGCGCTACTACAACGCCAACGTGCGTGAGCTCAACACCAAGGTGGAGACGGTCCCCTCCAACTTCGTCGCCGGCATGTTCAACATCGACCGCGCCGAGTACTTCGAGGTCGAGGGCGAGGAGCGTGACCCCGTGAAGGTCGACTTCGGCCAGCGCGACGCCACCATCCCCCCGCCCAGCGGGTATGCCGGGGGCACGCCAGCGGGCGCTCCCTCCTCACCTCCGCCCGCGGCGCCCACGCAGGACACCCCGCCCACCCAGTAGGCGACACGGGTCCACCGGTCGGTGGACGGGGAATCAACCGGGTGGGGCTGACGGCGGCACCAGTGGGCACGACAGGCTGTACCCATGTCAGCACCAGAAGCGCCCATCCGCGTCACCGGCCTGCGCAAGACCTACGGAGCTCGCGAGGCCGTCGACGGCATCGACCTGCAGATCGAGCGGGGCGAGGTGTTCGCCTTGCTCGGGCCGAACGGCGCGGGCAAGACGACGACCGTCGAGATCCTCGAGGGATTCCGCAAGCGCGACGGCGGCACCGTCAGCGTCCTCGGTGAGGACCCGCAGGCGGCCGGCCTGGCCTGGCGCAACCGGCTCGGCATCGTGCTCCAGTCCTCGACCGGACTGGACCTCATCACGCCCCGCGAGGCGCTGGCCAGCACCGCGAAGGTCTACCGCACCCCGCGCGACGTCGACGAGGTCCTGGCCGCGGTCGGGCTCGTCGACAAGGCTGACGACCGGGTCGGCAAGCTCAGCGGTGGCCAGCGTCGGCGGCTCGACGTCGGCCTGGGCATCGTGGGCACCCCCGAGCTTCTGTTCCTCGACGAACCCACCACGGGCTTCGACCCGCAGGCCCGGCGCGACTTCTGGGAGCTGATCGGCTCACTGGCCGACGGCGGGACCACGATCCTGCTGACGACCCACTACCTCGACGAGGCCGAGCAGCTGGCCGACCGGGTCGGGGTCATCGCCGCGGGCCGGATGCTCGCCCTCGACACCCCGGCCAACCTCGGCGGCCGGGCCTCGTCCGAGGCAACGGTGACCTGGGAGGACGACGCGGGGAGGCGGCATACCGAGAAGACGAGCACGCCAACGCAGTTCGTCGCGAGGCTCGGCGCCGAGCTCGGCCGCGAGGTGCCCAAGCTGACCGTGGCGCGCCCCTCCCTGGAGGACACCTATCTCTCCCTGATCACCCCTCACCTCGTCGCCACGAGCGCCGAGCCCGAGCTGGAGGTCGTCGCGTGAACACGCTCGCCATCGGTGGGGACCGCACGGTCCTCGAGCTGAAGATGTACTTCCGCGAGAAGGAGGCGGTCTTCTTCTCCTTCGTCTTCCCGATCCTCATGCTGAGCATGTTCTCGGTGATCTTCGGTGACAGCTTCGGGACGGGCGATGCCGAAGCAGCCGGTGTGAACGCCGCGCGCTTCTTCCTCCCGGGGATGGTCGCGGCCGGCGTGATGCTGACCAGCTTCCAGTCGATGGCGCTGAGCGTCGCGGTCGAGCGGGACGACGGCACCCTCAAGCGGCTGCGCGCGACGCCGATGCCTCCGGTCGCCTACTTCCTCGGCAAGGTCGGGCTCGTGGCCATCACCAGCCTCGCGCAGTTCGCCCTGCTCATCGCGGTGGCCAAGGTCGGGTTCGGCGTGCAGCTGCCGACCGACGCGGGTCGCTGGGGCACCTTCGTGTGGGTGTTCCTGCTCGGTGTCGCCTCGGGCACGGTGCTCGGGATCGCCTTTTCCTCCCTGGCCTCCTCGTCGCGCTCGGTCGGCGCGATCGTCATCGCCCCCACGCTCATCCTGCAGTTCATCTCAGGTGTCTACTTCGCCTTCACCGACCTGCCCGAGTGGCTGAAGCAGGTGGCGTCGGTCTTCCCCTTGAAGTGGATCGCGCAGGGCATGCGGTCGGTCTTCTTCCCCGGCGACTGGCAGGACCAGGAGATGGCCGGCGCGTGGGAGCACGGTCGCACCGCCCTCGTGCTCGCCGTGTGGCTGGTCGCCGGACTCATCGTCTGCGCCCGCACCTTCCGCTGGACCAAGCGCGGCACGACATGATGGTCACGTGAGCACCAACGGCATCGAGCCGGCTGACTGCCGCTCGGAGCAGGGGGCG
>NZ_JBFUEP010000066.1:0-16241 GCF_056403895.1 Pedococcus sp. P2_E5 | reverse complement strand
GAATGGTCCAGCAACCACGCCGACGCACCGCACCGGCCAGCCCCAGCCTCACCGCGGTCGACAGCCTCACGCACCACCTCCACCCGCGCCGCGTCCACCCGCGCACCCAGCTCGTCGAGCAGGCCCGCGAACCCACCCAGCTCGGCACCCCCGGCGGACCACAGCTCACCCTCGACGCCCCTCAGGGCCAGGCACGCCTGCTCGACCGCTGCGCGGCGCTCCTCGAACGACATCCCCCCGGACATGAAACCAACCTAACAACCACCTCTGACAACGCAACGATTCGCGAAACCCGTTGCAGCGCAACCCGATACGGCACCGATACGGCACCAGTTATCCACACCTGACCCACCCAGCCGCCGAACCGCATCCTGGGTCGCAGGAACGCTCCACGATCCACCCAGGGCGCGCCGTCCTTCCTCGGCATCCAGACCGCGCAGAACGCGGGGATCACGGCCGGCTCGACCATCACGGCGGTGGCCGGCAAGACCATGGCCAGCTCGGCCGACCTCACCTCGACTCTGGCGGCGCGCGACCCCGGCGACCGGGTCCCGGTCAGCTGGACCGACGCCTCGGGAACCAGCCACACCGCGACCGTCACCCTCGGGTCCGGCCCCGCAGACTGAGGCACCTCGCGATCTGACCACAGGGTGAGACACGGCTAGGATTGCTCGGTGAGCACCCCCACAGCTGCGGCCCCCTCTGTCGACGCGACGACCAGGGCGCGCGACCTCCTCGGCGTCTCCCGCCTCACCAACGCAGCCCTCACGAGCTGGCTGCACGGACTGCCAGGGGTCGACCAGGTGGGCTGCGAGGCGCGTGCGGCGGGCCTCGGCACCCGGTCCATCAAGACCACCTCCAAGGCGTGGGGCATCGACCTGGCGATCTCGATGATCGACCTGACGACCCTCGAGGGCGCCGACACCGCGGGCAAGGTCCGTGGCCTGTGCGCCAAGGCGATCAACCCCGACCCCGGCTACCCCGACACGCCCCGGCCCGCGGCCGTCTGCGTCTACGGAGACATGGTCGCCACCGCCAAGGACGCCCTCGGTCAGAGCGGCGTCAAGGTGGCTTCGGTCGCCACGGCCTTCCCGAGCGGCCGGGCCCTGATGCCCATCAAGCTGGCCGACACCCGCGACGCCGTGAATGCCGGTGCCGACGAGATCGACATGGTGATCGACCGCGGAGCCTTCCTGTCCGGCGACTACCTCACGGTGTTCCGCGAGATCGCCGAGGTCTCCGAGGCATGCGTCCGCAAGGACGGGTCCCGCGCCCGGCTCAAGGTGATCATGGAGACCGGTGAGCTGGTCACCTACGACAACGTCCGACGCGCCTCGTGGCTGTCGATGCTGGCCGGCGGCGACTTCATCAAGACCTCCACCGGCAAGGTCTCCCCCGCGGCGACCTTGCCCGTCACGCTGGTAATGCTCGAGGCGGTGCGCGACTGGCGCGACCTCACCGGCGAGATGGTCGGAGTGAAGCCGGCCGGCGGTATCCGCACCAGCAAGGACGCGCTCAAGTTCCTCGTGACCGTGAGCGAGATCGCCGGCGACGACTGGCTGGACCCGCACTGGTTCCGGTTCGGGGCCTCGAGCCTGCTCAACGACCTCATCCTGCAACGCCAACGGATGGCGATCGGCGCCTACTCCGGCGCCGACTACGTCACCGACGACTCGCCCAGCCTGTACTGACATGCGAGCCCCCCTGACTGTCCGAGCCCCACTGACCGTCAGACCCCCACTGACCGTCCGAGCCCCCCATCAGTCCCCCGCACCCGACGGATCCTGAGGAACCTCAAGCCATGGCCAAGTTCGAGTACGCACCAGCGCCGGAGTCCCGCGCGGTCGTCGACATCAAGCCCTCCTACGGGCTGTTCATCAACGGCGAGTTCACCGAGTCCCAGGGCGGGTCGGCGTTCAAGTCCATCAACCCCTCCACGGAGGAGGTCCTCGCGGAGATCACCTCGGCGAGCGACGCCGACGTCGACCGCGCCGTCGCGGCCGCCCGTCGCGCCTACAACGGCGCGTGGGGCCGGATGTCCGGGGCCGACCGCGGCAAGTACCTCTTCCGCATCGCCCGCATCCTGCAGGAGCGTGCGCGCGAGTTCGCCGTGTTGGAGAGCATCGACAACGGCAAGCCGATCAAGGAGAGCCGCGACGTCGACGTGCCGCTGGCCGCGGCGCACTTCTTCTACCACGCGGGCTGGGCCGACAAGCTCGACTACGCGGGCCTGGGCACCAACCCCCGCCCGCACGGCGTCGTGGGCCAGGTCATCCCGTGGAACTTCCCCATCCTCATGCTGGCGTGGAAGATCGCCCCGGCGCTGGCCACGGGCAACACCGTCGTCATCAAGCCGGCCGAGACGACCCCCCTCACCGCGCTGCTGTTCGCGGAGGTCGTCCAGCAGGCCGACCTGCCGCCGGGCGTCGTCAACATCATCACCGGCGCCGGGGCGACCGGCCAGGCCATCGTCGACCACCCCGACATCGACAAGCTGGCGTTCACCGGTTCGACCGGCGTCGGCAAGATGATCGCCCGATCGATCGCAGGCACCCGCAAGAAGGCCACCCTCGAGCTCGGCGGCAAGGCCGCCAACATCGTGTTCGACGACGCCCCGCTCGACCAGGCGGTCGAGGGCATCGTCAACGGCATCTTCTTCAACCAGGGCCACGTCTGCTGCGCCGGCTCACGCCTGCTCGTGCAGGAGAACATCGCCGACGACGTCGAGAAGCGGCTCAAGCGCCGCCTCGAGACCCTGCGCGTGGGCGACCCGCTCGACAAGAACACCGATGTCGGCGCGATCAACTCCAAGGCCCAGCTCCAGCGGATCGTCGAGCTGACGGCAGCCGGCGAGGCCGAGGGCGCCGAGCGCTGGGACAACGGCTGCGAGCTCCCCAGCAAGGGCTTCTGGTTCCGGCCGACGGTCTTCACCGGCGTCAGCCAGGGCCACCGCATCGCCCAGGAGGAGATCTTCGGACCCGTCCTGTCGGTGCTGACCTTCCGCACCCCCCAGGAAGCCGTCGCCAAGGCCAACAACACCCCCTACGGCCTGTCCGCGGGCATCTGGACCGAGAAGGGCTCGCGCATCCTCTGGATGGCCGACCAGCTCCGCGCCGGCGTCGTGTGGGCCAACACGTTCAACAAGTTCGACCCGACGAGCCCCTTCGGTGGCTACAAGGAGTCGGGCTACGGCCGGGAGGGTGGCCGTCACGGTCTCGCTGCCTACGTCACGACGGGAGACAGCAAGTGACCCCCACCGCCACGCGGTCGACAGGCGCCGAGGCACGCGTCGACGTGAGGAAGACCTACAAGCTCTACATCGGCGGCAAGTTCCCGCGGTCGGAGTCGGGCCGCTCCTACGAGGTCGTCGACGGCCGGGGCAAGTTCCTCGCCAACGCCGCGCAGGGGTCCCGCAAGGACGCCCGTGACGCGGTCGTGGCCGCGCGAGGTGCCTTTGGAGGCTGGGCCGGCGCCACGGCATACAACCGCGGTCAGGTGCTCTATCGCGTCGCCGAGGTGATGGAGGGCCGCCGCGACCAGTTCGTGGCCGAGGTGCGCGCCAGCGAGGGTGTCGCCGAGCGTCGCGCCGAGACCATCGTGTCCCAGGCCATCGACCGCTGGGTCTGGTATGCCGGGTGGACCGACAAGCTCGCCCAGATCCTCGGTGGCCTCAACCCCGTCGCAGGGCCGTACTTCGACATCTCCGCTCCGGAGCCGACCGGTGTCGTGGCCGTCCTTGCCCCGCAGCGCAGCTCGCTGCTGGGCCTGGTCTCGGTGCTCGCCCCGGTGGTCTGCTCGGGCAACACCGCGGTCGTCCTCACCAGCGAGCTCCGCCCGCTGCCCGCGATCACGCTCTCCGAAGCGCTGGCCACGTCCGACGTCCCGGGCGGGGTCATCAACCTCATCACGGGACGAACCGCGGAGGTCGCGCCGTGGCTCGCCTCGCACCGCGACGTCAACGCCATCGACCTGACCGGTGCCGCGGAGGCCGAGGGAGTCGTCTGGGGCGACCTCGAGCTGGCCGCCGCCGAAAACCTCAAGCGAGTGATGCGCCCTGCCGGCGAGGGTTCCGACGCGGTCGATCCCGACTGGTCACGCACGCCCGACCTGTCGCGCGTCACGGCCTTCCTGGAGACCAAGACGGTCTGGCACCCCAAGGGTCGCTGACCCTTGAGCCTTCGCACTCCACCGGTTCGATGTGAACCCGCCGGGAGAATCCGGCGTGTTCACATCGAACCGGGGAAACCAGGGGCGGCATGACGACCACTGCCCGGGTGGTCGTCCTCGCCGGTCCGAGCGGCGCCGGGAAGTCACGGCTGGCCGCCCGGCTCCAGGGCGCCCACGGCTGGCCGATCGTGCGGCTCGACGACTTCTACCGCGACGAGGACGACCCGGCGATGCCACGCTCCGAGGAGCTGGGCATCGTCGACTGGGACCACCCCGACTCGTGGGACCGTGCCGCCGCCCTCGACGCCCTGGCCACCCTCGTCGAGACCGGTGAGGTCAAGACGCCGGTCTACGACATCGCGCGCAGCAGGGCCGTCGACAGCACGACGGTCCGCGCCGCCCCCCACGACCTGATCCTCGCGGAAGGCATCTTCGCGGCCGAGATCATCGCCGACCTGCGCGATCGCGGTCTGCTCGCCGGCGCCTACTGCGTGCACCACCACCGCGTGGTGACCTTCGTCTGGCGGCTGCTGCGCGACCTGTCCGAGCACCGCAAGCCGCCGTGGACGCTGGTGCGCCGTGGCCTGGCCCTGATGCGTGACGAACCCCGCGTCGTCGCGCGCCAGGAGTCCCTCGGCGCCGCCTCCGCCCGCGCGAAGGACCTCGAGCCGCTGCTGTCAGCCCTCGCCCGCTGACCCAGGGCGCCCGCCCGCTGACGCGGAGCCCACGGAGGGGGTATGCCGGTCGGCCACCGATCGCTTCCAGGCCACCGATTCTCGCGGCTCGCCGCCCAGGGGGCACCCCGGCTTGTTAGGGTTCCACCACGTCAGCGAGGGGGATGTGCGCACATGACCGACCCGCAGTGGGTGGCTCCTGGGACCAGTGGGCCAGCAGAACCGGTGGCCGCCACCCCAGGCGGGCGCGCGGCATACCCGTCCGCTCCTCCCGGTGCGCCGACGGGGCAGCAGCCGGGGCATCCGGGGCAGCAGCCCGGGCAACCCGCGCACCCCGGGCAACCCGCGGGGTACGGCTTTCCAGCCGGTGCGCCGTGGCCCGCGCACCCCGCGATGGAGTTCCGGCCCGGAGTGATCCCGCTGCGCCCGCTCACCCTGGGCGACCTGTACGGCGCGGTGATCAAGGCCATCCGGGGCAACGTCGCCGCGACCATGGGGCTGGCCTTCGTCACCACGCTCGTCTTCCTCGTGCCGACGACCGCCCTCGGCGCGTGGATCGCCGCGCAGGAGTCGCTCGACATCGAGTCGACGCAGGACATCTTCCCGGTGGCGGGCACGCTGGGTTCGCTGATCCCGTCGCTGGGTACGTCGGGGTCAGCCATCCTGCTGACGGGGTTCGTGGCGTTCGTCATCAGCCAGGCCGTCATGGGCCGCCGCGTGACCGCCGGTCAGACGTGGGAGGGCACGCGCGGCCGACTTCTTCCCCTGGTCGGCGCCACGATCGTGACCGGTCTGGTCATCCTGCTCGCGCTGACCGCAGTCCTGGTGCTGCCCGTCATCGCCGTCGTGGGAGCCGCCACCTCCGGCGACGACTCGGGCGTCGTCGGCGCCGTCCTGCTTGCCGTCGCCGCAGCCCTCGTCGCCATCGTCCTCGTGCTGTTCCTCTCGACCCGGCTGGCCTTCGTGGGCGTGGCGGTCGTCCTGGAGAAGGCCGGCGTCGGCGAGGGCATCGCGAGGTCCTGGCGACTGACGTCCGGGATCCAGTTCTGGCGAGTCCTCGGCATCAGGATCCTCACCGGCATCATCGTGGGGATCGCCGCCCAGATCCTCGCGTTCCCCCTCACCATCATCGGCGGTGTCGGCATCGTCGCCACCGGAGACCCCGCGAACCTCTACGTCTGGCAAGCCGTCATCTCCGGCGTCTCGGGACTCATCACCGGCGCCCTGACCACGCCCTTCACCGCCGGGGTCGACGCGCTCCTGTACGTCGACCAGCGCATCCGCCGCGAGGGCTTCGACGTCCAGCTGATCGCCGCAGCCCAGGACGACGTGACGCGGCAGTGGCCGGGAGCAGCCGCCGGGAGATGACGAGCCTGACCGCCCCCTTCGACGCCCCACCGCTCGACCCGAGCTCGCCGGAGGCCCAGCAGTGGCTGCGTGACGAGCTCGCCAACGGCCGCTACCTCACCGAACCCTCCCTCTGGCAGCGGTTCGTCGAGTGGCTGAGCACCCTGTTCGCCGGCACGTCCGGGCCGGGGCTGCTGCCGTCCTGGGGCGTGGTCCTCGTGGTCGTGGTGCTCCTGGCCGTCATCGTCCTGGTGGTGCTGCGGCTGGTGCGTCCCGAGGCGGTGACCCGACGACGCGGCGGCGAGACTGCTCCCGTTGACGACGAAGGGCTCAGCGCCGCGGACTACCGCATCCGGGCTCGCGCGTCGGCCGACCGCGGCGACTGGGACGCCGTCCTGCTCGACGGCTACCGGGCTCTGGCCGCCTCGGCCGTGGAGCGCACCCTGCTGACCGAGCTCCCGGGCCGCACGGCCCACGAGGTGGCGCTCGCCCTGGCGCTGGTGTTTCCCGACCAGGCGGACGCCCTCGCGACGGCGGCGTCGTCGTTCGACGACGTCCGCTACGGCCACCGCCGGACCACCCGGACCCAGGCCGTCACCACCACCGAGCTCGACGCGGTGCTGCTGCGGACCAGGCCCCCGCTCGGCCACCTGGTCGCCCCGTGACCGCTACCTCGGCGACAGTCCCGGACACCCGGGGAAGTCGTGCGACGCGGATCCGCCGCAGGGCTGGCTGGGCCCTGGCCGTGGCGGTGGGCGTGGGAGCGCTCGTGGTCATGGCACTGGCCACGACCGCCCCCGACCAGGTGCTCGACCCCGATGACACCGGCCCCACCGGCGGCAAGGCCATCGTGGAGGTGCTGCGTCAGCACGGCGTCGACGTGGAGGTCGTCCGGTCGATCGGCGCGCTCGCCGACGCGCAGCCGGGCCCGGGCAGCACCGTCGTGATGGCCAACTCCGCCTACGTCGGCCACGACAGCGCGACCACCCTGGGTCACGTGTCCGCGGGGGCCGACCGCCTGGTGCTCCTCGACCCGACGGCCGCCCAGCTCGCCGCCATCGCCCTGCCGCTGACCTCGGGCACGCTCGAGGCCCGGCTGCCGCTGACCGCAGGGTGCACCTCGACGGTGGCGAGGGCGGACGACACGGCCTCCCTCGTCGACACGCGGTTCATCCCGGTCAAGCGCGGGAGCGGGACGACGGCGACGCTCTGCTTCGGGCTGCCCAACCCCCGCGGCGACGACCAGGCCGGGGACGACCAGGCACAGGACGACCGGGCAAAGGACGACCCGACCAAGGCAGAGGCGTTCGGTTTCGGCGCGGCGATGGCGACGGTGCCCGCCGCCGCCGACCATCCCGAGGTCGTGGCGCTGGGCATCTCCGCTGCCTTCACCAACCGCTGGGTCGACGAGGAGTCGCACGCCGGTCTGGCCCTCCGTGCCCTCGGCCACTCGCCGCGGCTCGTCTGGTACCAACCGGGCCTCGGTGACCTCGCGAGCCTCACCGGCGACGCGGCCGACGGCGGGTGGCCGGTCTGGCTGGCGCCCGCCGCCGCCGTGCTCGCGACGGCCGTGATCGTCCTCGCGTTCGTGCGGGGGCGTCGGATGGGTGCGCTCGTCACCGAACCGCTGCCCGTGGTGGTGCGCGCCGTCGAGACCACGGAGAGTCGCGGCCGGATCTATCGCCGTGCCCGCGACCGGTCCAGGGCCGCCGCCGTCCTGCGGCAAGGCACCACCGAAAGGCTCGCGCGACGCCTCGCCCTGCCGCCGCACGCGGCGCAGGCCGTCCAGGTCGCTGCTGCCGCAGCCACGGGTATGCCGCCCGCCCAGGTCGCGGCGCTGCTCGCCGGCCCGCCCCCCACCACCGACGTCGAACTGCACACCCTGGCCACCGCACTGACAGATCTCGAGGAGAGGGTCCGCCGCTCATGACCGACCAGCCCCACCCCACCCACGTCCAGGACGTGCCCGACCGCATCCCGACGAGCCAGCCCGTCGGGTCGGACCGGCCAGCCATCGCGGCACCCGATGCCCGGGCAGCCCTCCTGGCGGTCCGCGCCGAGGTCGCCAAGGCCGTGGTCGGGCAGGACGCCGCAGTCGCCGGGCTGCTCGTCGCCCTGCTCTCCCGCGGGCACATCCTGCTCGAGGGAGTGCCGGGCGTCGCCAAGACCCTGCTCGTCCGAAGCCTCGCCGCCGCCCTCGACGTCGAGACCAAGCGGGTGCAGTTCACCCCCGACCTGATGCCGGGAGACCTCACCGGGTCACTGGTCTACGACGCGTCGAGCAGCGACTTCACGTTCCGTCCGGGCCCGGTCTTCACCAACCTCCTGCTCGCGGACGAGATCAACCGCACCCCGCCCAAGACGCAGTCGGCCCTCCTCGAGGCGATGGAGGATCGCCAGGTCAGCGTCGACGGGCGGGCCCATCCCCTGCCCCAGCCCTTCATGGTCGCCGCCACCCAGAACCCCGTCGAGTACGAAGGCACCTATCCCCTGCCGGAAGCCCAGCTGGACCGCTTCCTGCTCAAGGTGACGCTGCCGATCCCACCCCGGGACGACGAGATCGCGGTCCTGCGCCGGCATGCCACCGGGTTCGACCCCCGCGACCTGCACGCCGCCGGTCTGCGGCCGGTCGCGTCGGCGGCGGACCTGGCGGCGGGGGCCGAGGCGGTTCGCAGCGTCGAGATCTCGGACGAGGTTACGGCCTACATCGTCGACATCGCCCGGGCGACCCGGAACTCGCCGTCGCTGGCTCTGGGCGTCAGCCCGCGCGGCGCCACGGCGCTGATGGCGACGTCACGGGCGTGGGCCTGGATCAACGGCCGCGGCTTCGTCACCCCCGACGACGTCAAGGCCCTCGCCCACGCGACCCTGGCCCACCGGCTGTCACTGCGCCCGGAGGCCGAGCTCGAGGGCGTCAGCGTCACGGCCGTCCTCGACAGTGCGCTCGGAGCGGTGCCGGTCCCTCGCTGATGAGCCTGACCTACCGCGCCGTCGCGCTGGCCCTGCTCGGGCTGGTGCCGGTTGCCGTGTGGCCGCAGGGCGACACGGTGCGGTGGTGGTGGGTCGCGATGGTGGTCATCATCGGAGCCGACGTCCTCCTGGCCAGCTCACCTCGCTCGCTGACCTTCGTCCGCGAGGGGCCGGCCCAGGTGCGTCTCGGCGAGCAGACCTCGACGTCGGTCCTGGTGACCAACACCGGCAGGCGCCCACTGCGCGGCACCGTCCGCGACGCCTGGCCGCCCTCCGCCGGGGCCGCAGCCACGCGGCATACCCTCGCCCTCGGTGCCGGGGAACGCACCCGGGTGACGACGACGCTGACCCCGACCCGCAGGGGCGACCGCACTGCGCACCGGGTGACCGTGCGCTCCACCGGGCCGCTGGGGCTGGCCGCCCGGCAACGGTCGTTCGACGTGCCGGGGCGCCTCCGGACGCTGCATCCGTTCCCGGCACGCAAGCACCTGCCCAGCCGTCTGGCGGTGCTGCGCCAGCTGGACGGCCGGGCCGCGGTGCGGACGCGCGGGCAGGGCACCGAGTTCGACAGCCTGCGGGAGTACGTCGACGGCGACGACGTGCGGAGCATCGACTGGCGCGCCACCGCACGGCGCCAGCACCTGGTGGTGCGCACCTGGCAGCCGGAGCAGCACCGCCGCATCGTCATCGTGGTCGACACGTCGCGGACCTCCGCGGGACGCGTCGACGACGCGCCCCGGCTGGACGCCGCCATGGACGCCGCTCTCCTGCTGACGGCGCTCGCCGGGCACGCCCGTGACCGCGTCCAGGTGCTCGCCGGCGACCGCGTCGTGCTGGCGCGGGTCTCCGGCGCCGACCGCGCCACGCTGCTGCACGACACGATCAGCACGCTCGCGCCCATCGAGTCCCGGCTGGTCGAGGCCGACTGGGGGCTGCTCGCCACGGAGATCAGCCGGCTCGGCACCCAACGAGCCCTGGTCGTCCTGCTCACGCCGCTGGAGTCCGCCGCCGTCGAACAGGGGCTGCTGCCCGTGCTGCCGGCCCTCAGCGCCCATCACCGGGTGGTGGTCGCCTCGGTGGCCGATCCCGCGGTCGCGCGGATGCGCACCACCCGCGACACCGTGGCCGAGGTCTACGAGGCGGCCGCCGCAGAGCGTACGACCTCGCTGCGGCGACGCACGGCGGCCGCGCTCGTCAGGCTCGGGGTGGACGTGCTGGACGAGCCGCCGGACCAGCTCCCGATCCGGCTGGCCGACCACTACCTCATGCTCAAGCGGCAGGGACTGCTCTGACTCTCGCGAGTCTGAAGGATCGTCCGGGCCATGCCCCGCAGGATCCTTCAGAGTCGGGGGGTTTCGGCCATCCGGTCAGGCGGCGACGATCTGCTGGTCGCCGATGTCACGCGCGTCGAGGTCCCCGGTCACTCCGTTGCGGTAGGCACTCCGCCCGACCACGAAGACGTAGGCGAGGAAGGCGGACTCCGCGAGGACGCCGATCCCGATCCGCGCCCCCGTGGGCAGTCCGGACGGCGTGACGAAGCCTTCGATCGCCCCGCTCACGAGCAGCACGAAGACCAGCCCGGTCGCGATCGCGACCGCCGTGCGTCCCTCGGCCGCGAAGGCCTGCAGCCGCGTGCGCGGGCCCGGCTCCACCCAGGACCAGAACAGCCGCAGCCCGACCGCGGCAGCGACGAAGACGGCCGTCAGCTCGAGCAGACCGTGCGGCAGGATCAGGCCGAAGAACAGGCCGGTGCGGTCGTGGGACATCATCAGGGCAGCCACGACACCGACGGCCTGGACGTTGCTGGCCAGCACGTAGAGGACCGGAAGTCCCAGCACCCCCAACGCGATGCACTGGGCCGCGACCCAGGCGTTGTTGACCCACACCAACGTGGCGAACTCGTGGTGCGGGAACTCGCTGTAGTAGTGCTCGAAGTCGGTCCCGACGTAGGCCTGGACCTCGGCCGGTGTGAGCTGGCTGGCGTAGACCTCGGGGTGACGAAGGGTCCACGCGGCGACGAGGGCGATGACCAGGAGGCTGCCCAGCGCAGTCGTCACCCACCACCACCGGGTGCGGTACAACGCGGCGGGAAAGGTCCGGGTGAAGAAGCGCAGGATGTCCGCCCAGGTGTTCGTCCGGGTGGCGACCATCCCCACTCGCGCGCGGGTGAGCACCATGGACAGGTAGGCCACGACCGACGGGTCGGGCGAGGCCGACCGGACGACGGACAGGTCGGTGGAGACGCGCTGGTACAGGTCGAGCAGCTCGTCACCCTCGGCACCGGACAGACGGCGTCGTCCGGCCAGCTCCTCGAGTCGCCCCCAGTACCGGCTGCGTGCGGCGACATACGCATCCAGGTCCACGGCGTCACTCTATGCTTCGGCCATGAGCACGGGGGCCGGTTACCGCAGCTACGCGAGCGACGACATGGTCACCGGCGAAGGGGTGGCCGTCGAGCTGCCGATCGCCGGCGTTCCGTCCCGAGCCGCCTCCGGCATCATCGACCTGCTCGTCGCCGGGGTCCTGCTCGTCGTCGGCTCGATCGCGGTGGGCGCGGTGTTCTCGGGCACCTCCGACGCGGTCGGCCGGACGCTCGTGATCCTGTTGGTCGTGGGGGTCACCGTGGGCGTCCCGACCGTGGTGGAGACCCTCACCCGCGGCAGGACCCTGGGCAAGCTGGCCCTGGGGCTGCGCGTGGTGCGCGACGACGGTGGTCCGATCACGGCCCGCCACGCGCTCACCCGGGCCCTCGTCGGGTGGCCCGAGATCTACCTGCTGCTGGGTGCCGGCGCGATGGTGGCGTCGCTGGTGAGCCCGCGCGCCAAGCGCCTCGGCGACATGGCGGCCGGCACCTACGTCGTGTCGCAGCGCGCCACGATGCGGCTGCTGCCACCTCCCGTCATGCCGCCCCCGCTCGCGCAGTGGGCAGCCCAGGCCGACCTGGCTGCGCTGCCGCCGGGACTGGCCATCGCCGTCCGCCAGTTCCTCGGCCGGGCCGCCGGGCTCACCCCGGCCTCACGCGAGGAGCTGGGCCGGAGCCTGCTGCGCTCGGTGCTGCCGCACGTGTCGCCACCGCCCCCACCGGGAATCCACGCCGAGTACGTCCTCGCCGCCGTGATCGCCGACCGCCGACGCCGTGACACCGAACGCCTGGCCCGCGAGGACCGTCGCCGCGAGTTGTTGTTCCCCGCGGATCCGCTCGACCGCTAGCCAGCCGACGTGCGTTGGGCCTGCTCCTCGAGCGCGGCGTAGCCGGGCTTGACGACGCCCTCGATGATGGCCAGCCGCTCCTCGAACGGGATGAACGCGGACTTCATCGCATTGATGGTGACCCAGCGCAGGTCGTCCATGGTCCAGCCGGCGTCCCGGACGAGCAGTCCCATCTCGCGAGACATGGACGTGCCGCTCATCAGGCGGTTGTCGGTGTTCACCGTCACTCGGAACCGCAACCGTTTGAGCAGCGAGATCGGGTGCAGCGCAACGGATTCCGCCGCACCGGTCTGGACGTTGCTGCTGGGGCACATCTCCAGCGGGATGCGGGTGTCCCTGACGTATGCCGCGAGGCGGCCGAGGTGCACGTCGTCCGTGTCGGCGCCGACCGCCGCCGCGACGTCGTCGCCGAAGGCCTTGTCGCCGACGGTGATGTCGTCGACGATCCGCACACCGTGGCCGAGCCGGTCGGCCCCGCACCACTGGATCGCCTCCCAGATGCTCGGGAGCCCGAACGCCTCTCCCGCGTGGATCGTGAAGTGGGCGTTCTCGCGACGGAGGTACTCGAAGGCGTCGAGGTGCCGCGTGGGCGGGAAGCCCGCCTCGGCGCCCGCGATGTCGAACCCGGCGACCCCCTGGTCGCGGTAACGGACCGCGAGCTCGGCGATCTCCGTGCTCTTGGCCGCGTGCCGCATCGCCGTCAGCAGTGCGGTGACCCGGATGGGAGTGCCGGCCCCGGTGGCCTGCTCCTCGCCCTCGCGGAACCCGGCGTTGACAGCCTCGACGACGTCCTCGAGTGCGAGTCCCTGCGAGAGGTGCTGCTCCGGCGCGTACCGGCTCTCCGCGTAGACGACACCGTCGGCGGCCAGGTCGAGGACGCTCTCGCGCGCCACCCGGCGCAGCCCGTCCGCGGTCTGCATGACGGCCAACGTGTGGTCGAAGGTCTCGAGGTAGCGCACCAGGGACCCCGAGTCCGCGCTCTCCCGGAACCACGCGCCGAGGCTGGCGGCATCGGTGGCCGGCAACCCGGCATACCCGATCTGGTCGGCGATCTCGACAATGGTCTGCGGACGCAGGCCGCCGTCGAGGTGGTCGTGCAGCAGCGCCTTGGGCGCGCGACGTACCTGCTCGTCGACGGCGTCCGCGCTGGTGTCGGCGCCGGTGTCGGCGGCCTCCGAGGACCCCTTGCGACCGAAGATCACGCGCCCTCCTCCTCGTCACGGTTGACGGTCTCGGGGCTGAAGGCGGGCAGGCAGACGGCGACGTACTCGGCACCCTCGGAGCCCGTCGAGTAGCGGATCCGCTCGCCGGCGCGGGTGACGACGCTCTGGCCGGCCTCGACGCGCAGCCGGCCACCGTCGTGGTCCACGAGCACGGCACCGGCGATGACGAGGGTGATCTCGTCGAAGGCCGGGGCCTGGAAGGGCTCCGTCCAGTCGGCCGGCGCCTTCATGTGGGCCACGGAGACGGCCTCGCTGCCGGTGTTCACCCGGCCGACGTGTTCGTCGATGATCTTGCCGCCGGGCACGGGAATGGTCGTGGGGGTCGCGATGAGCTCAGGCACAGGGCCACCCTAGCCCGGGGCCTCCGGACCGACCGGGACAGTGAGCACGAACCGGCATCCGCGCCCGTGGTTCGCGACGGCAACCCCACCACCGTGGGCTTCGGCGACGCCGCGGACGATGGCCAGCCCCAGCCCCGCACCCTCGCCGGTGCCCGGCGTGCGAGCGGTGGTGCCGCGCCACCCGGGCTCGAAGACGCGCGTCAGCACGTCATCCGGTATGCCGCCACAGCCGTCCTCGACCGCCACCTCACCCGTGTGGGTGTCGGGGTCCGCGACGACGGTGACCGTCACACGCCCTCCGGCCGGGGTGTGCCGGATGGCGTTGCCGACGAGGTTCTCCACCGCACGCGACACCTCGCGCGGGTCCAGGTGCGCCTGGACCGGACGGGCTGCACTGCCCGTGAGGACGACACCCGCGGCCGTGGCCACCGGCTGCAGGCGAGCCACGGAGTCGGACACGACATCGGCGAGGCTCACGCGCTCCCGGTCGAGCCGCAGGCCTGCAGACTGCAGACGGGACAGCGCGAGCAGGTCGTCGACCATCGTGCTCATCCGCATCACCTCTGCACGCATGCGGGCCAGGTAGTCCGCAGGGCTGGCGGCAACCCCGTCCTCCAGCGCCTCGATGAGGGCACGCATGCCCGCCAGCGGCGTGCGCAGGTCGTGGGACACCCAGGCAACGAGCTCGCGGCGCGAGGCCTCCACCTCGAGGTCCCGCTCCCGGGCCACTGTCTCGCGCAGGCGCTCGCGCGCCAGGGACTGGACCCGGCGGGCGATCACGGCGCCGACCACCACGGAGATCGGCACAGCGGCAAGGAGGACGAGCAACATCGTCGCCGAGTCGCTCTGGGCGAGGAACATCGCCCGGGCGCTCGCGTAGACACCGGCAGCGACGCAGAGGACGACCACGAGCGGGGCGACGACCGAGGCGCGGGCGGGGCTGCGCCGGGCCAGCGCGTCCACCAGGACCGCACCGACCAGCCCCACGACGGCCGCGACCCCCGCCGAGAGCAGGACCGCCTGGAGCTGCGGACCGGTCATGCCGGCACCGGGGCCGGGTCCCAGCGGTAGCCGACGCCGAAGACCGTGACAAGGCGAGTGGGTGTCGAAGGGTCGGACTCGACCTTCTCGCGCAACCGGCGAACGTGGACCGTCACCGTGGACTGGTCACCGAAGTCCCAGCCCCAGACCCGGCGCATGAGCTGGTCACGTGTGTGGGCCTGTCCGGGATTGCGCAGGAGATGGGCCAGCAGGTCGAACTCCCTTGCCGTCAGGGCGATTTCGTCACCTTGCAGGGTGGCCCGATGAGCGCGCGTGTCGACCACCAGATCACCGTCGACCAGTGGCGCGGTGTCGTCGGAGCGATCCTGGGTGCCGGACTCCGATCCGGCCCGGCGAAGGACCGACTGCACGCGCAGGACGAGCTCGCGCGGACTGAAGGGCTTGGTGACGTAGTCGTCGGCGCCGACCTGGAGCCCCAGGATGCGGTCCTCCTCGTCGCCCCGGGCGGTGAGCATGACGACCGGCACGCCGGGTAGCTGCGACCGCAGGCGACGGCAGACCTCGAGCCCGTCGATCCCGGGCAGCATGAGGTCGAGGACAACCACGTCGGGCGGTGACGCCGCGGCCTTCTCGAGGCCCTGGAGGCCATCGACGGCATGCTCGGCGACGAGCCCGGCGCGCTCGAGGTAGGCCAGGACCACCTCCGCAACGGTCGTGTCGTCGTCGATCACCAGCACGCGGGTCATGATCCGAGGATAGGACCGGGCCGGCGCCCGGCTCACGCTCCAGACCGCCACGTCAGGACCTCGTAAGAACCAGGTAACGCGGCCGTCATGGAGTGTTGCCGCGGTCACCGGTTGACTCGAACCCGAGTCGACCACCCGGGTCGGCATGGAGGTGAATGACCATGGACGTCAAGCGAATCCTGGCAGTGGCCGGAGCTGCCGCCGCACTCGTTGGCGCATCGTTGGGAACGTCAGGCAGCGCCGTCGCAGCCGGCGTGAGCGGACCCGCCATCTACGTCGACCACGTGCTCTACCGCACGGTCGCGACCCCGACCGACCTGTCGGGAACCGGGGCGCCCGCGCAGTCGTGGGACACCATCTACAACTTCAACGGCGCCCAGCGCAGCGTCGCCACCGCAGCCCCCGGAGACAGGGACTTCAACGGCGGTCGCTGGCAGGTCCACGCGGTGAGCCTTCCCCACGGCTACGCGGCCGCGCTCAGCTCCGGGGACCTGGACCACAACGGCGTCCTCGACAGCGACGAGGAGGTCATGGCGGCCCGACGAGGAGGTCATGGCGGCC